>NZ_JAMXXM010000009.1:0-101111 GCF_024129715.1 Acinetobacter lwoffii | reverse complement strand
TGCAGCGCTGGAAAACCCATCCATTGATCAAGCAGTATCTGGAAGGTGGTAAGCGTATTTCTTATGGTGCGCGTGCTGTGGCCAAAGGTGGCTTTAACTCACTACCAAAATTCACTTTCCCAGGTGGCTCGTTAATTGGTGATGATGCAGGCTTCCTGAACTTTGCCAAGATCAAGGGTTCTCATACGGCGATGAAATCCGGCATGCTCTGCGGTGAAGCGGTATTTGAGGCGATTGCTGCTGGTGTCGAAAAAGGCGGTGATCTGGCGGTGGCGCGTGTGGCAGAGGGCGAAGATTTCTTTGTCAAGGAACTGACCGCTTATACCGACAATTTCAACAACAGCTGGCTGAAAGAAGAGTTATACAACTCGCGTAACTTTGGCCCGGCCATGCACAAGTTCGGTCAATGGATCGGGGGTGCCTTTAACTTTATCGACCAGAACGTGTTTAAAGTGCCATTTACCCTGCACGATCTGGTTCAGGATCATGCTGCGTTGAAAACCCAGGCGGCTGAAAGCTTCAAGCCAAACTATCCAAAACCGGATGGCAAGCTGACCTTTGACCGTCTGTCTTCAGTGTTTGTCTCGAATACGGTCCATGAAGAAAACCAGCCAGCGCATTTAAAACTCACCGATGCCTCTATTCCGGTGGAAGTCAACCTGCCGACATGGGACGAGCCTGCACAGCGTTACTGCCCGGCGGGAGTCTATGAAATTATGGAAAATAATGACGGTTCCAAGCGTTTCCAGATCAATGCAGCCAACTGTGTGCACTGCAAGACCTGTGACATCAAGGATCCGTCACAGAACATCACCTGGGTGACACCGGAAGGTGGTGGTGGTCCGAATTACCCGAATATGTAAGGTAATTCCTGTGAAGGAGAAAAATACATCTATTTCTCACATTCACATACCCAATCTTGAAGCAGTTAGTATTAACACTTCACTTTAATTTTTGAGGTAATCCCAGTTCCCTCGGGAGCTGGAATTAATAAGCTAGAATAGAAATAATAGAAAAGATTGTATATAGGGTCAGAGATAAAAATGGCCTATTCGAAACCGAGTAAGCCATCTTTAAGATTTAAAACAAATAACGAAAATTTTTAGTCATTCATCTATGGATTATTGCTGAGCCACAAACTTTGCACGCGCCGCATGCAGTTTCTTGTAACTGTCAATCAGGCGTAAATGACGGTCCAGTCCTTCAAGCTGCATATTGGTTTCGGTCAAACCATAGAAACGAACTGTGCCTTCGATTGAACCTAGAACGGCATCCATACGGGCATCACCAAACATACGGCGGAAGTTGTGCTCATAATCATCCAGTTCCATTTCATCATCCAGAATGACTTCCAGAACGACATTCATGCACTGGTAGAACAGGCCACGTTCAACGGTATTGGTATTGAACTGCAGGAACTGCTCAACCAGATCTTTGGCTTCTTCAAATTGCTGCAAAGCCACATAAATTAGAAGTTTCAGTTCGAGAATCGTCAGTTGACCCCATTCGGTATTTTCATCGAACTCAATACCGATTAAGGTTTTGATCTCGGTATAGTCATCCTCATCTGCTTCTTCCAGACGCTCAACCAGTGCTTCCAGTTGTTCATCATCCAGACGGTGCAAATTCAGGATATCTTCACGGTATAACAAAGCCTTGTTGGTATTGTCCCAAACCAGATCTTCTACCAGATAAATTTCCGAATAGCCCGGTACCAGAATACGGCAAGCTGTTGCACCTAGATGCTGATACACCGCCATATAAACTTCATGGCCCATGTCTTCCAGAATCGTGAATAATTCCTGAGCTTCATCGGCATTCGAGTTTTGACCGTTATTGGTAAAATCCCACTCAACAAATTCATGATCTGCTTTGGCACTAAAGAAACGCCAAGACACCACACCGCTTGAGTCGATGAAATGCTCGACGAAGTTATTTGGTTCAGTCACGGCATTACTGCTAAAGGTTGGTTTTGGCAGATCATTCAGACCTTCAAAACTACGGCCTTGCAATAACTCAGTCAGACTGCGTTCTAATGCCACTTCAAAGTTAGGATGGGCACCAAATGAGGCAAATACACCGCCGGTACGTGGGTTCATCAAGGTGACACACATGACCGGGAACTGACCGCCTAAAGATGCATCTTTGACCAGAACCGGGAAGCCCTGTTCTTCTAGGCCTTTAATGCCTTCAACAATTTTTGGATATTTTGCCAGAACATGTTCAGGCACATCCGGTAGTGCCAGTTCACCTTCCAGAATTTCGCGTTTAACCGCACGTTCGAAAATCTCAGACAGACATTGTACTTGAGCTTCAGCTAAGGTATTGCCCGCGCTCATACCATTACTGAGGTACAGGTTTTCGATCAGATTCGACGGGAAATAAACGGTTTCACCATCAGACTGACGTACAAATGGCAATGAACAGATGCCACGTGCTTTATTACCAGAGTTGGTGTCGTAAAGATGGATACCCAATAATTCATCTTCAGGATCATAAATTTCACGGGTATGTTCATCTAAAACTTCTGCAGGTAGTTCGCCATTTGGACCTGGCTGGAACCATTTTTCATCCGGATAATGCACAAATTCTGCATTGGCAATATCTTCACCCCAGAACTGGTCATTATAGAAGAAGTTACAGTTCAGACGCTCAATAAATTCACCCAAAGCAGATGCCAGCGCACTTTCTTTGGTTGAGCCCTTACCATTGGTAAAACACATTGGCGACTGCGCATCACGGATATGTAGCGACCAGACATTCGGCACGATATTACGCCAAGACGCAATTTCTATCTTCATGCCAAGGCCTGCCAGAATTGCAGACATATTGGCAATGGTTTCTTCCAGCGGAAGGTCCTTACCCGGAATGAAAGTCGTATGGTCAGAAGCCAGACTTGGCATTAACAAGGCTTGAGCATCTGCATCGATACTTTCCACTTCTTCAATAACAAATTCAGGACCAGTTTGAATCACTTTCTTGACGGTACAGCGGTCAATTGAACGTAGAATCCCTTGACGATCTTTTTCAGAAATATCAGCTGGTAGCTCCACCTGAATTTTAAAAATCTGTTTATATCGGTTTTCAGGATCAACGATATTGTTTTGAGATAGGCGGATATTGTCGGTCGGAATATCACGTGCCGCGCAATAGACTTTGACAAAATAAGCCGCACAAAGTGCTGATGACGCCAGAAAATAATCGAATGGGCCGGGTGCCGAACCATCACCTTTATAGCGGATCGGCTGATCGGCGATTACCGCGAAGTCATCGAACTTGGCTTCCTGGCGAAGATTATCGAGATAATTGACCTTAATTTCCATGTGGATACCTAAATATTCTTATGTGCCGTCACGGACAGATAAGATGCTGAATCTGAATATACAAGCCGGTTCACGGAGGAGAACTTGAATGAAAAATAGAAAATGGTCAGGTTATACCATTTGACGAAGTGTCTGGATAACGCTGCCGAGAATGGGCGCTATTATAGAATTATTTTATGAAATTGATAATATTTGTCTGAAATTCTGGCAGATTAAACCAGATCCTCAGTCTTTCCTGAGCTGCCGGAGCATGAATCAACTTCAAGTCATGGCTTATACTATTAATCAAAGTTGCAGATAAGGCAGATTTTCACCTGCCTAGTCTGAGATAACTTTAGAAATCATAACTCAGTGTAAATACTGCAAGATTATGCTGCTTGTCATCATAACGGTCATAACCGCCAAAGATATATTCACCCGACAAACTTACCTGAGGTAAAAGCGCATAACTGAGTCCGGCAGAAGCATAACGAAAGGCAAACTGCTTTTCGGTATCGCCCAGTTCACCGCCCTCATATTTGCCTTCATCGTTAAAATAGCTTCCCGCTGCCGTAACGCTGGCATTCAGGCGATCATTCAACTGATGATTCAGGTTAAGCGTATAAAAAGTATCGCCCTGATTGGCATAAGCCACATCATACAGATAGGTCGATACGCTGGCGCCAATACTGGTCTGATCATTCAATGCACGACTTATATTTAAACCCAGCTCATTTCCGGTAGTATGCTTGCCGCCCGGATAATAATAGGTTGCGCTCCATAGATCCCAATCATAATTTTCGCTGCTATGGGTATAACCCAGCAGAAAGTTATGCTCGAATTTGTCTGAACGATGTCCCTGACGCCCCTGCACTTCTGCATAAGAGTATCCAAGCGTAGATCCCCAATATCCGACATAAAAATTACCATAAGCCAGATTCAATGCAGCCTGTACAGCAACGTCGTCATTTTCAGGCGCATTGGTCAAACCGCGGGAGACGTATTTGGAGACCACACTCAAGTTTCCGCTTGCTTCTATTTGTTTTACTTCCGCATCATCGGCATAACAGTAAAAACTTGAAACAGCAGCACAGCCAAACAGCACTGTTTGATTGAATATTTTCATAAAATATAAATGTATTAAGTAAAGCGGAGATAAAACCGAAAGCAGTCGAGGTTTTATCTCCGCTTTGGGACAAAATTGAAATTCGCTTTACTCCTGCTTTGCTAGGCGGCAGGAATAAAACCATAATTTAAGCGCGAGGCGCCTTGTAAAAAGGTGCAGATGAAGGCGCAAGAGCAGGTTTGCCACGAATATGGTCTGCCAGTTTTTCAGCGATCATAATCGTAGTTGCATTGAGGTTCCCGGTAATGATCAAAGGCATAATCGAGGCGTCAATCACACGCAACCCCTGCATTTCATGTACGCGTCCATAACCATCGACAACCGCCATGTCATCCTCACCCATTTTACAGCTACATGATGGATGATACGCGGTTTCTGCATGATTACGAACAAATTCATCAATTTCAGCATCTGTTTGTAGATGTTTTCCCGGACTGATTTCTTCACCACGATAGGGATCCAATGCCGGCTGATGCATAATTTCCCGGGTAATGCGGATGGCATCGCGGAATTCACGCCAGTCCTGCTCGGTACTCATATAATTAAACAGAATACTTGGATGCTCAAACAGGTCTTTGGATTTCAGACGAACACGGCCACGTGACGGCGAACGCATAGAGCCCACATGAGCCTGGAAGCCATGTTCATGAATGGCATTGGTGCCATTATAATTAATCGCTACAGGCAGGAAATGATACTGGATATTAGGCCAGTCAAATTCGTCTGAAGAGCGGATAAAACCACCGGCTTCAAACTGGTTACTGGCCCCAATACCTTTACCTAAAAATAACCATTCAGCGCCAATCATCGGCTGGTTATACCACTTGAGTGCCGGATATAAGCTAACCGGTTTTTTGCACTTATATTGCAGGTACATTTCCAGATGGTCCTGCAGGTTTTCACCCACGCCTGGCAAATCCTGAACCACAGGAATATCCAAACTTTTTAACAGTTCAGCCGGACCTATACCAGAGCGTTGCAGGATTTGCGGCGAGGCAATTGCACCTGCACATAGCAATACTTCACGATCTACAAAGACCTGAATCGGCTGTAAAGTATTTTGTCCTTCAAAATATTCCACACCAATTGCCTGATTACGATTAAACAGAATCCGGTTGGTCATGGCGTGGGTAATAATCGTAAGATTATCCCGGCCTTTGGCCATATCCAGATAACCACGTGCTGTACTGGAACGACGGCCTTGCGGCGTTACGGTACGGTCCATCGGCCCAAAGCCTTCCTGTTGGTAGCCATTCAAGTCATCGGTACGTGGATAACCGGCTTGAACCCCAGCTTCGACCATGGCATGAAACAGCTCATTATTACCATTCTTAGGCGTTGCGACTGAAACCGGGCCTGAATCGCCATGATAGTCATTGCCGCCAATATCGCGGGTTTCAGCTTTTTTATAATACGGCAGACATTCAGCATAGCTCCAGTGTTCTAGCCCCTTCAGGCTGGCCCACTGTTCAAGATCCATAGCATTACCACGGATATAGCACATGCCATTAATCAGTGAAGATCCGCCCAGACCTTTACCACGGCCGCATTCCATACGGCGATTGTTCATGTGGGGTTCTGGATCGGTCAGATAGGCCCAGTTATAGCGTCGTCCCTGTAATGGATAAGCTAATGCAGCCGGCATTTGTGTTCTGAAATCTAGACGATAATCTGGTCCACCCGCTTCCAGCAACAGGACCTTTACATCCGGATCTTCAGTTAAACGCGCTGCGAGCACATTTCCTGCCGAACCTGCGCCGATAATAATATAATCGTAATTCATCCAATCCTCCCTTATGCGCTAAATACAGACTGGAAAGGACTAAGTTCAACTTGCACTGACTTGGTCTGGGTATATTGCTGTAGCGTGACAATACCATTCTCGCGACCGACACCCGAATGTTTATAACCACCCACTGGCATTTCTGCCGGTGATTCGCCCCAGGTATTAATCCAGCAAATGCCGGCTTCGATTTGATGAATAATACGATGCGCACGTGCCAGATTTGGTGTCACGACACCAGCTGCCAAACCATACTCGGTGTCATTGGCACGACGAATCGCCTCTTCTTCTGAGTCATAACTCAGAATACTCATGACTGGACCAAAGATTTCGTCACGGACAATGGTCATGTCGTCACGGCAATCAGTAAATACCGTTGGTAGCACATAAGCACCTTGGGCAAACTGCTCATCTTCAGCACGGCCGCCACCACACAATAAGCGTGCACCTTCTTTTTTACCCTGTTCGATATAATCCAGCACTTTTTCCATATGCCCAAAGCTGGACACTGGGCCAAAATTGGTCTCAGGATCAAGTGGGTCCCCTATACGGATATAAGGAATACGCTGCAGAATCTTTTCTTCGAATTCGGCTTTCAAGGCTAAAGGTAGAAATACACGGGTACCATTGGTACAGACCTGACCGGAACTGTAGAAGTTGGCCATCATGGCAATATCTGCCGCAAGGTCCAGGTCGGCATCTTCACAGATAATCAGCGGGGATTTTCCACCCAGCTCCATAGTCACTTCTTTCAGGCTGGAATTCGCAGCTTGGGCCATGACTTTTTTGCCCGTTGCAACACCACCAGTAAATGAAACTTTGGCTATGTCCGGATGTGAAGTCAGATAGCCACCAGTTTCACCACTGCCGGTCACCACATTGAATACGCCATGCGGCACACCTGCTTCAGTATAAATTTCTGCCAGTTTTAATGTAGTCAAAGGTGTCACTTCACTAGCTTTAAAGATCATGGCATTGCCCGCTGCCAGTGCAGGTGCAGATTTCCATAAGGCGATTTGAATCGGGTAATTCCACGCACCAATCCCGGCAACCACACCCAAAGGTTCACGGCGGGTATAAACAAACGAACTGCTTCTGAGCGGGATTTGCTGGCCTTCTAATGCTGGCAAAATACCTGCATAGTATTCGAGTACATCTGCACCTGTCGCAATATCGACGGTGGATGTTTCACTGAAAGCTTTACCACTGTCGAGACTTTCTAAACGCGCCAGCTCATCATTACGTTCACGGAGGATGGCAACAGCCTTGTTCAAAATACGGGAACGTTGAATCGCCGTCATTTCTGCCCAGACTTTTTGTCCTTGTTGTGCCGATTCAACAGCGCGATCGATATCTTTTCGCGTACATACCTGCACGTCTGCCAGAATTTCGCCTGTTGCAGGATTAATCGTTTGAAACGTGCTATTGGACGTTGCATCGACATATTGTCCATGAATATAAGGACGTTGCAGTTTGAATGTTGTCAATGGAATTTCCTCGCAGGTGGGTTATTTGAGTTGTTGCCGGATATATTTACTACACAGTTCAATCGGCAGTTCTGGGTCAATTTCGCCATTTACCAAAGCACCTCTTAACCAGAATCCGTCAATCAATGCTGCCAGACCTTGAGCGGCTTTCTCTGCCTGGTCTTTATTTAACTTTTTCATGAATTCGTACTTAAGATTGGAATGTAAACGGTAATGATTGATCTGCTGTAAACGGTGTAATTCAGGTTGGTGCAAACTGCTAGCCCAGAACGCCAACCAGACTTTCATGGCCGCCTTATCCGTTTGTGGAGCAGCAAAATTACCACGTACGATCGCTAACAAGCGCTGCTCCGGTAAGTCATCAACCTGTATCTTTATCTGTGCAACAGATTTACCCAATTGCTGCAATAAGTAACGCATTGTGGCTTCAATCAAGCCATTTTTACCTTGAAAATAATGACTTATGATGCCGGTTGAGACACCTGCCCTCTGAGCAATCTGACTAATTGAAGCTTCTGCAAAACCTAGCTCATTCACTGCAGCTAAGGTGGCATCGATCAGTTGCTGGCGACGGATCGGTTGCATACCAACTTTTGGCATAAGACTAACCTGAATAACGGATGTAACAATAAAAAATCACTCTGCTAAAGCAAATAGCTGAATGATGTAACAATTCATAAACGCTTTTTTAATTGAACGTTCAATTAATAAAAATTATAGTGCCAGCTCACCCTTGATGTACAGCGCAGTTTGTTTTGGATTTGCAAAAGTTTGTAATTCACGAAAACAAGGAAGCTTTACCGCAGGCTTTTGCTTTTAAATCACACTGCACTGTAGATCATCCGGCAACAAAACGATGGTTAGAGATTTATGCAAAAGAAAAATGAAGAGAAGCAAGATAGTCTGAATAAAGTGGTTTTTTATTTTTCGGCGACGCTTATTCTGCTGTTTTCTATCATTACCATTTTATTTAATGAACAAGCCAATCAAGTCATTATCAATATCTTAAACTGGGTCAGTCGTACCTTTAGCTGGTATTATCTGCTGGCGGCAACGCTGTATCTGGTTTTTATCGTCTTTATCGCCTGTTCCCGTTATGGCGAGATTAAACTTGGCCCTAAACATTCCAAACCAGAATTTAGCCTGCTGAGTTGGTCGGCGATGCTATTTTCTGCCGGGATCGGGATTGACCTGATGTTTTTCTCGGTGGCGGAACCGCTTTCCCACTATATGAATCCACCTGTGGGCGAAGGTGAAACTTTTGAAGCTGCGCGCCAGTCCATGGTGTGGACCCTGTTTCACTACGGTTTAACTGGCTGGAGTATGTATGCGCTGATTGGGGTCGCGCTAGGTTATTTCAGCTATCGCTACAATTTACCGCTCACCATTCGATCAGCACTCTATCCTATTTTTGGAAAAAGAATTAATGGTCCAATTGGCCATACTGTGGATACGGCTGCAGTACTCGGCACAATTTTCGGGATTGCCACCACCTGCGGGATTGGCGTTGTGCAATTAAATTACGGCCTGCATGTATTGTTTGATTTACCAGAAAATATCTGGATTCAAACTGCACTCATCGCCGTTGCCGTGATTATTACTATTATTTCAGTCACTGCCGGTGTCAATAAAGGCATCCGGATCCTGTCTGAGATTAATATCTATGTGTCAATTGGGCTGCTGCTATTCATTCTGTTTGTAGGCAATACCGAGTTTTTATTAGCCGCCTTGATTCAGAATTTTGGTGACTATATCAGCCAGTTCCCGAAGCTTTCTTTAACCAGTTTTCCTTTTGAACAACCGAAAGAGTGGATGAATAGCTGGACCCTGTTCTTCTGGGCATGGTGGATCGCCTGGTCACCTTTTGTTGGTCTGTTCCTGGCCCGTATTTCCCGTGGTCGTACCATTCGCGAATTTGTCACCGGGACTTTGGTTATTCCTCTGTTATTTACCCTGACCTGGTTGTCTATTTTCGGTAACAGTGCTTTATACAGCGTGATTTTTGATGGTAATACTCAACTTGCTACGACAGTTTTAGAAAATCCGGCACATGGTTTTTATGATCTGCTGGCGCAGTATCCAGGCTTTATGTTTACTGCAGGTGTCGCCACCATTACCGGCTTACTGTTCTATGTGACCTCAGCGGACTCGGGGGCATTGGTATTGGGAAATTTCACGACCAAATTCACTAATATTGAACATGATTCACCGCGCTGGCTGAGTGTGTTCTGGGCCATTGCCATCGGTTTGCTGACTTTGGCAATGCTCATGGCGAATGGCGTAACAGCATTACAGAACACTACGATTATTATGGGTCTGCCTTTTAGTTTCGTCATTTTCTTTGTGATGGCCGGACTGTATAAGTCCTTGCGTCTGGAGGATTTTCGGCAGGCCAGTACCAGTTTGAATGCGGCACCTGTGGTCGGTAATGTGGATATCTTGAACTGGAAGAAGCGTCTGAGCCGGGTCATGCTGCATCCAAGCCTGTCCCAGACCCGGACCATGCTGGATAATGTCTGCAAGCCGGCCATCGAGGCCGTTGCAACCGAGTTAATTGACAAAGGCATTCAAGTCAATATTCAGGAAAAATCACTTGAGGAAGAACCTGAACTGTATCACCTTGATCTGACCATTCAGCTCGATGAAGAAGAAAACTTTGTCTATGAAATATGGCCGGTACGCTATGACACGCCAAATTTCAGTTCACGTGGTAAACGAACCAAACGTTATTACTATCGTCTGGAAAGTTATCTGTTTGAAGGCTCTCAGGGCAACGATCTGGTCGGTTATAGTAAGGAACAGGTGATCAATGACATCCTGGATAAATATGAACGCCATATGATGTATCTGCATATTAACCGGATCAGCCCAGGTAAACGTCCGCTGTTCCCGGACCGTGAAATCTAGGATATCTCAACTACGGAAGGACTGAATGATGTCAGAAAGTTTGAATGCATTTGCCCTGTTTTTCTCCCTGCTCAACCCTTTTCTGATGAGTATTTATATGCTCGGAATTATCCGTAATTCCGACGCAAAAGTATTCAACATGGCATTGATTCAGGGCAGTCTGATCAGCTTTATTGTGTTCATCATTTTTGCAAAAACCGGTGAAGCCTTCTTTAATGAAGTCTTGCATGTACGGTTTGAGTCCTTCCAGATTTTTGGCGGTATTATTTTTCTGGTGATTGGCTATCGTTATGTCTTTGAAGGTGCTGATACGATTGGTGTGATGCGTGGAGCGCCCAGTCATCTGGCGGGTACGATTGCCATGCCGTTTATGATCGGTCCCGGCACCATTTCGGCTTCCGTGATTACCGGGATTCAGCTCAGTTTAATGCAAACCATTCTGGTGATTTTCTTTACCCTGTTTCTGACCTGTAGCTTGCTGATCCTGATGAAATATCTGCATGATCATTTACAGCATAAATATTCCAACTACATTGACCTGTATGTCGATATCGTCGGTCGTGTTGCAGCGCTTTTAATCGGTACTATTGCCATTGATATGATTGTGACAGGCGTTACCGGAATTTTAGAAACCTGATAAATCCTTTCTATCAATAAATAAAAAGAGCGGTGTTTACCGCTCTTTTTATTTTTAAATAATTAAAATTTAAATGACACGCCGGCATAAGTAGAAAAACCTTCACCTGGTGAAGATCGCGCTACATCAGCACCTTGATCATTCAGACCAGGAATCACGACCGCAGCATATTTCTCATCGGTGATATTTTTAAAATTGATCCAGGTTTTCCACGATTGATGTTCTGGTGCATAACCCACGTCAATGCCCCAGATCTGATAGTCATCACTGAATCGGCTATTGGCATAATCATGCGCCATTTTGGACGCATATTCTGTATTCAGGCCAATATACAGGCCATTATTTAAAGCATAACTCAGTTGAGCCTGATAAAGATGTTTTGGTATTCCCGGTAACTGGTTCTTGCCAAACAATGGATCATTTTTATACTGGAAATCGCTAAGGGTATAAGCCTGTTGCAGACGCAGTTCACCATATCGGGATTCATGCAATGGTGTATCCAGACTTAGCTCCACCCCTTGATGAATCGTTGGCGTGGCATTTGCTTCTACACTAATTCTTTCCTCTGAAGTAGTAGAATCAGAATCATTCCCGTAATTTTTAATCATTTCAGAAGACAATAGCTCCTTTTTAATCTTGGAATAATAGTAGCTCAGTGCCCAGTCTCCAAAGCCCGATTGTCCACGCCCCCCCAGTTCAAAACTATTGGCGGTTTGCGTATCCAAATAGATTGGCGCACGTACTCGATTTGATGCAGCTCCACTGTCTTTAGAATAGTAATAAGGTGAAGACCAAGCCATTGCCCAAGGATGTGCCGGTTCAATGCTCCGGCTTAAATTGGCAAACCATTGCACAGAGTTATTTGGCTGATAGGTCAATCCAAGTCTTGGTGCAAAATTCCATTCATAACGACTGACTTTAGGATCTACATCAGGACCTAAATTTGGGTCGGGAATAATATTTGCATAAGTCACTTCACTTTCCCGATGGGTATACACGGCTGCCAGTCCCAGATCTAATTTGAACTGATCATTTAATGTAGTTTCCTGATCAAATTGCAGCACGTTGTCTGAACCACGATAGGTATAACGGCGGGTAACTGTGTCTGCCGGATACGTTTGATTACCAATTTCTGTATTAAATCTTAAAGTTTCAGTAACCCCACTGTCCGGGCGGTGTGTGGTAGTGCGCAAGGCAATACGCCCCTGATGCTCCAGACCTAGAAACTGATAAGGCCTTTCATACTGGAAGCGCGCTGTAATATCTTCATAATCGACATTAGTACGATAACTGCTTTCACGTAAATCCAGCGGATAATGATGATAAGCCAGACTGCCAGTCAGTTTTGCATCATCCTGTAAATTCCAGGTCGTGGTATTGGCCAGCCAAGTACTGCCCGGCTGAATCCGTTTGGCATCTACCGCTAAATTAAAGCTATTCGCTGCTTCAGGATCATTTTTGAGCTGTTCTTGTGTAATCCGTCCTGGAGTTAAATGCTTGCTCTCACGGTAACGAGCATAAAAACGGGTTTCGATATCCGGACTGATCTGATAGCCCAAATTAAAAGCCAGACCCTTACCATCGCCTTCAGCATGATCCTGAATTCCATCAAACTGGGTACTCGTCAGCGCCAGATAATAATCCATCTGATCCAGCTTTCGGCCGGTACTAAACTGATATTTTTGATAACCATGGCTGCCCATTTCATATTTGAGTTCAGAGCCATCCTGATCTGCGCCGGTCTTGGTTCTATAGTTGATTGTTCCACCTAAGGCCAGTCCGCCTTGCTTAAAGCCATTGGCTCCGCGATAAACCCCGACATGATCAATCCACCAGGGTTCTAGCAGTTCATACGCTGTACCGCCCGGCCCGGTAAATGGAATATCGTCAATCAGGACGTGCGTACCGGATGCGTGTGCACCTGAAGTCCGGTTGATTCCTGAGCCACGGATCGATATTTTTGCACCTTCATTCCCTGCAGACTGGGCATAAATTCCTGGCTGTAAACGGAATACATCGGCTGTGGTTGCAAGTCGCTGCTGTTCTAATTGCTGCTCACCAATGAAATTCGTTCCTCCTGAAACCTGAGCCAGCTCTTTCTGATATTGCTGCTGCGGATTGGCATTTTGCTCAGCGCTGATCACAATAGTATTCAGCTGTTGAACATTGTCCGGTTCTACGGCAGTTTCAGCATAAAGATGACCTGAGACAATCGACAGAATCATGAGGCTCAGCGGGCTTTTCTTGAGAGGAATTTTTGTCATGTGCATGGCGATTTTATACAGTCCTGTATAAGTGATTCCGTTTTATGAGAGGAAATCAGTTTAAAAATTATGCTGTAGCATAGATCAACATTGTTATTTTCAGGAGTTATTTTCTGCCAAAAAATTGACTGATCAGCGTATGTTTTTTCATTTTATTTAATCTTTTTATTAAAAATCAACTTGCAAGATCAGAACCACATCCTCACAAGTTTCAAGAACTTAATTTTTAAGTAATTGACATTTAATAATATGCAATTTAATTCTGCACAGATGTATTTCCACTTGGCAAAATGTGATAATTAGAAAAATTTATAATCAACTAAACCAGTTCTTTAATTTATAAAGTTGGCCGAAGTTGTATATTTTCTGACTCGAAGTAGACGAGATTAACTTCATCATCTTATAGAAAAATTGAAATCCTTGAGAGAAAAACAATCAATTTCTTAAAAATCCTGACGATGCAGGATTTTTAAGAATCACGGGCTTATAGACATTCAACTATTCATTGATCAGTTGTAGTAGACCTGTCTTTTCTTGGAAAACCGATCCAGCTGTTTCAAGAAGCCTTCAAAATAATCTTTCTGTTTTTCTTCTGTGCGATAGCCGGCGTATAAAGTTCGACGTAAGCCTTCAGGTGCCACACAGTCGAGGCGGCGTGAAGTGACCCAGCCTTTCTGCTCATATTCATTTACCACCCAATCAGGTAATGCACCAATCCCGCGACCACTTGCCACCAGCTGAATCAGCATTTGGGTCAAATCTGTGGTGCGAATGTCTTTTGGTAGAATATTAGCGGGAATAAACAGACGCGACATAATGTCCAAACGGTGTTTATCCACCGGATAAGTTACCAGCGTTTCTTCAGCAAGCTCCTGAACAGTAATCTCTTTCGCACGTACCAGTGGATGGGTATTGGATAAAACCAAGCGTGATTCGTATTCGAAAATCGGGAAATATTCAATGCCTTTAAGCGCAATTGGATCAGCCGTAATCAGTAGATCAAACTCTCCGGTTTGTAATAATTCATGCGGATTCGATTCAAAACCTGAAGCAAAGTCCAGGTCTACATCCGGATATTGCATCCGGTATTGATTGAGTAGTGGCATCAACCAGTCAAAACAGCTATGACATTCAGAGGAGAAAACTATTCGTCCGGTCTGGCCATGCACAATACGGCTGATATCGCTCTGTGCAATTTGAACTTGCGGTAATATTTCATCTGCCAGTTTTAACAACCGCTCCCCAACATTTGAAAAACTTACGGGACGACTACGCCGATTCACTACTTCAACCCCGAACCATTGGTCGAGTTCACGTAGCTGATGTGACAAGGCTGATGGGGTTAAACATAAATCACTTGCTGCTGCAACCAGAGAACCATGCTCCCGCAGAGCAGTTAAAGTTCTTAAATGGCGGAGTTCTATCATGGAAAATACCGGAAATTTCAAAAGACGGATGACACTTAATTTGTCTTAAGCATAACCCATTTCTCTTATTTTATTTAGTTTTTCTCATTTTTAAATCATAATAATGAGATATATTCACCTATTGGGTTTCTAGGTTTGAATTGCTATTCCCTTAATTTTTATTAATTTAATTTTATTGATTAAATTAATTTTATTAAATTTGTCTATAAAATAGCGCTTAAATTTACAGCAGCAACAAGATAGAAAACTAACTTCGGTATAAAAGTCACAGAATAATTTTGCTCAATTCATACAATAAAAAGTAGAAAATATTTTAGAGGATGAAAGACTATGTCCAATCCAACCGACCGAAATGATGATGAACTCACTGAAGAGCAACTTGATCCGCAAGAAAAACAGGATCGCGAGATCCAGCGAGGTCAATTAGGTCTTCATGATCCACAGCGACAACGTGATCAACTGCGTCAGGAAAGACAGGACGAAGAACAGAATCAATAAATTTTTCAAGGATTCAAAAATACAAAAACTCCCCGTTCTTAAAAATGGATGGGGAGTTTTTTTCAGTATTAAAAAGTTAGGGACTAGTTTTCGCATCACAACATCTTATACATCTGATCTAACCTGAACAGTTCACCTTCTTGGATGAGTGCTGTTTTACTATTTCGTTTCTGTAGAGGCTTTTGCTTGTAGGGACTGCGCTTGTATTTCTGCCGTTTTTTTCTTGGCCTGAATTTGTGCCGCTATTTCCTGATTTTTCTCAGCAAAACGCAAGCCACCATCTCCGGCGAGACTGGTTTGGCTCATCACCATGCTGCTGCTCAAGATTAAAATCAGCTTAAAAAATTGAATTTTCATGTCTCATCTGCCTTTTTATTCTAATGGTATTAAAAATAAGCAATTATTATTCCAATGTTTTTATGCTTACTTAGATTTTAACTGCACTTTCTATTTTATAGGGATAATCTTCGAAAACACAGAGTCAATCATCGTAAAAATAGAAAAATCTGCAATAAGAATAAATAGATATTTTGACTACATCTCAGCTCAAATCACATCTGATTTTTTACTTCAGTCAAAAAAAATCGTTCAACAGCTTATTTTGATTATTTTCATTGGCTAAAATATAGTGCAAACACCCAGAGCAATAACAAAAAAAGAATCGCTGTGCAGGATTTCCAGAAAGTGACTGGATGCTTTTCAAGCATAGGGCGTGAAACTGATTTTTTAAATTTGATATCTGGGTGTTTCAGATCATATATAAAGGCTGAAAGTGCTTCATAGCGCTGCTCCGGGCGAATGGAAAGCGCTTTTTTAAAGATTGCGTCCAAGCCATGTGGCAGATCCGGTCGATACTCATAGAGAGGATGATATCGAACCTGCTTTAAGGCCTTTTCGGTCTTGCAGCGCGCGAGGTCCGTCCCATAAGGCAACTGTCGGGTTAATAAATAATAACTCATCACCGCCAGCGAGAACTGATCTGATTTTACTGAGGGTGAGCGTCCAATAAAATACTCAGGTGCCATAAAGGCCAAGGTTCCCAAAGGAACATCTGCGTGTTTGGGATTCAGTTCAACCAGACCTCTGACCGCAGTCGATCCATAATCAATCAGTTTCACTTTCAAGGTATCGGCTGGTTCGAGCAGCATGACATTTTCTGGTCGTACATCCTGGTGCAGCATTTCAAGACGGTGCATGGCATTCAGTGCCTTGGCCACCTGCTCAATGATCGGAAGCAACTGCTGTAAAGTTAAAGCAGTTTTATGACGGTGCAGCCATCGGTTTAGGCTTTCCCCTTGTAAATATTCATAACTTTGAAATAAAAACTTCTTGCTGCCCTTATGTGGATAGCATTGCAGCAGATTTTCATGTTTTAAGCGTTTCGATACCCAGTCTTCCAGCTGAAATTGTTCCATCGCTTGCAGGTCATCCTGCACATCGACAGACAAGGTTTTAATGACCAGCTGATTTTGTGTCGCTTCATCATGCGCCAAATAGAGGCTGCTGCGATGATTTTGGTGCAGAATTTTATCAATTCGATAACCTTCAAACAGATCACCATGACTCAACTGGTGTGGAAATAAAACATGGCTCTTGATATGAAAGGATTCCTCATCAGGCAACTGTTCCACTTTGATGATTTGAATGGTGAGATTGTCATCACTACCCCGCTTTAAGGCTAGTTCGACTATAGACTTGGCAATGATATCCAGATGTTGTTGCTGTTGAAGCAGATCTGATATGAGCTGCATATCAATAAACTCATAGACACCATCTGTCATCAAGATAAAGAAATCATCTTCACATAATTCAAGCTGCTGATAATCGACATCGATACGATGGTCGGCACCCAGTGCACGACTTAAATAATGTTCTGTTGATGACAGGCAAACACGGTGATCAGCCGTCAACTGTTCAATGACTTGTGCCTGAATGCGATAAATCCGGCTGTCGCCAGCATGAAAGATATGTGCCCTATTTTGTTTCAAAATCAGTGCACTAAAGGTGCAGACATAACCCTGGTCTTTATCAAAACGCCCGCGGCTTTGCTGGGTTTGTGCATAGAGCCAGGAATTGGTCGCACGAATGACCCGTGCCGCTGAAGTTTGGGTGCTCCATGCATCCGAAGTCGAGTAATAATCCGATAAAAAACTGCTGACTGCAGTTTCTGCTGCAATATGACTGACATTGCTGCTACTGATCCCGTCTGCAATTGCACAGGCAATTCCCTTACTGCTAAGCGCGTGGCCTTCAGGAATATAGACCCCATGAAAATCCTGATTCTGGGCTTTGATTCCAGCGGAAGAATATTGCCCAATGCTGATCTTTAATTTTTTATTCATTTTAAATACTCAAAAAGGGATCGAATCGATCCCTTTAATCTCAAGACATAAATCATCACGCTCAGATTAGAATTCTTTTTTATCACCAGTACGTACATGCGTGGTATAGAGTGCCAGACCGGTCAGTGCCAAACCACCCACCAAATTCCCCAGTGCCACCGGCAATTCATTCCACAAGAAATAGTCTGTAATCGAGAAATCACCGCCCATCATCATGGCAAATGGGAACAGGAACATATTCACCACTGAATGTTCAAAGCCCATGGCGAAAAACAGCATGATTGGCATCCACATCGCGATGAATTTGCCGCTGACTGTGGTTGACATCATGGCGCCAATTACACCAAGTGATACCATCCAGTTACATAGCATGCCGCGGATAAAAATTGTCATCCAGCCAGCAAAACCATATTCGGCATAGCCCAAAGTCCGGTCTTCCCCAATATGGGCAATTTTCACCCCAACCGCATTCGGTTCAGCGGCGAAACCCATGGTATAGACCGCGGCCATCAACACGGCCACGGTTAAACATCCGGCAAAGTTACCTAAAAAAACCAGTCCCCAGTTTTTTAAAATACGGGCCCACGTTACCCCAGGACGTTTGTCTAACCAGGCTAATGGAGTCAATACAAATACCCCGGTCAGCAGGTCATAGCCCAATAGATACAACATGCAGAAACCGACTGGAAATAGCAGCGCACCGATCAGCGGCACCCCTGTTTGTACCGCAATCGTCACGGCAAATACTGCTGCCAGCGCCAGAATTGCGCCTGCCATAAACGCACGGATTAAAACATCGCGCGTTGCCATATGAAGTTTTGCCTCACCGGCATCGACCACTTTTTTTGCAAACTCTGCAGGAGCAAGATAAGCCATATTTTTATCCCCTTTATATAAATTACTTACCTGTTTGCAAATAAAAAACGCCTAAGGTCTATTTCAACCTTAGGCGTCTTTGCCTTGTATTATTCAAACAGATCAATCGTGTCATGGCGCCGTTGCCATATTTAATATAGATAAAAGCAAATAGCATGCCACTTATTTTAAATGGCTAATAAAAATCCTATAAATTATTTTAAAATTTCATCCTTATAATTATATTGGCACAATCTCTGCATTATCTATAGCGGTCATTTTTTAAATATAGCTATTGGAGAAGATTATGATTAGCCATCGTCAACAAGTGACAGACATGATTATTTCAGCGAAAGTTTTAAAGTCTATCAAATGGGCAGATGTCGCTGAAACAATAGGCCTTTCTAAAGAATGGGTGACAGCCGCATGTTTGGGTCAGATGGTTTTTAATAAAGAACAGGCAGAAAAAATTGGTGAAATATTTGGATTGACTGATGAAGCCATCGCCTGGCTGCAAATCGTACCCTATAAAGGTTCTCTGCCAACTAGCGTGCCGACAGATCCGCTGATTTATCGCTGGTATGAGGTTGTCAGCGTCTATGGTATGACTATTAAAGAACTGATCCATGAAGAATTTGGTGATGGAATTATGAGTGCAATTGATTTCAATATGGATATTCAACGTGAGAATAATCCAAACGGAGATCGGGTGAATGTCGTATTATCCGGAAAGTTTTTACCTTACAAAACCTATTAATTTATCATTCTAAAAATAAAAGCCATTTTGAAAATGGCTTTTATTTTATCTGCACTCATTAAATTCATTTATTTTTTAAAATCGTTATTAAAATATATATAATTTTTTCATCTCAAATTAAACTTACAACCTATAAATAATTTTATTTTTATTCGATGAATTCAATCCTCCTGTCCTGTTTAAATAATACTTTCCTATCCTGAATATTGGGTTCATCATTTTATTAGTGAGTTAGCAAAAACAACAAAAAGGATATTGCTATCCTTTTTGTTCATTCATTTTAAATCAGGAATGTAGTGTTATTGCTGTGCTTCCGCCAGATGACGTTCATTTACTGCCTGTTCATATAACAGCTGTTCTTTTTCTTTATGTTCGACAGAGAAGCGGATCATCAACACACAACTTGCAGCAATCACCACCAAGCTACCCAGTACCATCAAAGTGGTTTGAATATCCAGCATGCCTTTTAACAGGAAACCTGCAGCTACCGCGCCGACATTGCCACCTGCTCCAATAATACCGGCCACACCACCCAAGGCATCACGGTCGATAAAGGGTACCAGTGCATAGGTTGCACCACATGCCATATGAGTAAACAAGGCAAATATAGTCATCGCCATGATCGCCAAGGTCGCGCTGTTCATTTGCGAAAATAGAATAAGAAACAGACCTTCCAGCATGATCAAGGCAAACAGGACTTTGGTTCGACCATCCAGACCTTTTTGAATCGCGACTTTGTCTGAAACAATACCTCCCAAGGCACGGGCAAACAATGCCAGTAAACCAAAAATCCCGGCTGCCATGCCTGCTTCTTTTAGGCCAAACTGAAAGTTGTCGACAAAGTACAAGGCAATAATATTATGGATAAAAATTTCAATACCAAAACAGGCAGCATAAGCCCCAAATAGAATCCAGACACGGTAGTTACGTGCGGCATGCATTAAGATGGCAAGGCCGCCTTTTTTATCGCTACCGACAGAAATACCTTGCGCACGAAGTTCTTTAAAATTGCCTTGTGGACAGTCTTGGGTGAATTTCCAGTACAGTACACCGACAATGACCATCAGAATGCCCGGCACCAGAAGCGCAATTCTCCATCCCATCGCCTGTTCTACACCGAACATGACCAAAGCAGCCAGCATTAAAGGCATCAGGGCTTGGGTCGCACCGCCACCGGCATTACCCCAGCCTGCTGTAGTCGCATTTGCCGTTCCCACCACATTCGGCGCAAACATGATACTGGTATGATATTGGGTAATGACAAAACTAGCACCGATGGCACCAATCAATAAACGGAAAAACAAGAAGGATTCATAACTGTTAGCCGATGCCACACCAAACACCGGAATACTGCCAATAATTAGTAAGGCAGTATAGGTTTTACGCGGACCGTATTTATCACACAACGGCCCCACGATCAGACGCACTAGAATTGTAATGGCGACTGCGGCAATATTGATATTGGCGATCTGCTCTTTGGTCAGGCTGAATTCACCGGCAATCACAGGCATTAAGGGTGCACAGGCAAACCATGCAAAAAAACAGACAAAAAAAGCGAGCCAACTCATATGGAAGGCTCGCATCGCTGAAGTACTGAAGTTAAATAGACTTATTTTTGTTGCTTTATTGAGACTTGTATTTGAAGACATAGCCATTTTCCTTACCAGAACTGAACGTATTTAAGTCACTGTGATGCCCAGGCATATCAGTAACGATCAGAACGGACGTCATTGGCCGTCATACAAATGTAGAGTCTTCTTTGACTTTAATCAGATTCATGCATAGGCCATGCCAGATTAATTTTAAAATAAAATAAGATATTGTTTTGTATAAAATAATTTATATTAAGACTCTTAAATTAGATGTTTCTTTTTTAAAAATAGAGAGAAAAATAGATATCTTCTGAGGCATTATGAGCAAAACAGCGAGAGGATGACCCACTCGGAGTCATTGCTGGTTTAAATCGGTGCAGCATTGAATCAGACTATTTTTCCCTTTTCAAAATGCAGCATCTGCGCCTCTAAATACGCCACTTCATCTATATGATGAGTCACATAAATCATGGGTAAGTTTGTTTGATTAATCACAATTTTCAGAAAAGGTAAAATCTGGTTTTTCAGCTTTTGATCCAGTCCATTTAAAGGTTCATCCAAAAGTAATAGATCGGGAGAAGATAAAAGTGCACGTCCAATAGAAACGCGCTGTGCCTGTCCACCAGAAAGTTGATGCGCCCGATGCCGAAGTAGTGGCTTTAATTCGAGTAACTCCACAATGTCTTCAAACATAAATTTCTGCTGATTTTTATTTTTTATATTTAGCTGTTCTGCATATCTTAAATTCTGCATGATATTCAGATGCGGAAACAGTAAGGCTTGCTGAAAAATCAGGGCAATTTTTCTTTGATGAACAGGAATATTCAGTTTCTGCTGATGATCAAATAGTATTTTTTGCTGAAAATGAATAAAGCCTTGTGATGGTTTTAATAGCCCTGCAATATTTTTTAAAAAGGTGCTTTTCCCACTTCCTGATGCTCCGACGATACCAATCAATTGTGTCTGCATATCCAGACTGGCCTGTAACTGGAAATTTGCGTAATTAAACTGAAAATCACACTTCAGCATCTTAGGCCTCCAATTTACGTTGATATTTCTGCATGATCCAATAATTTGCAATCAAGGCAGAAAAAGCCAGAATCAGAGATAAAATGACTAGACGCATGGCCATGCTTTCTCCATCAGGCTGTTGTAGCAGGCTATAAATGGCGATAGGAATCGTGCGGGTTTCCTCGGGAATATTACCGACAAAGGTAATGGTGGCGCCAAATTCTCCCAGACTGCGGCTGAAACATAAAATGCTACCGATTAAAATTCCAGGCAAAGCCAAAGGCAGGCTAATGCTACAGAATACCCACCATGGTGCTGCGCCTAGAGATCCTGCCACCTGTTCTAATTGTCGGTTGATCATTTGAAAGGACAAGCGAATTGGTTGAACCATTAAAGGAAATGCCACAATCATTGCTGCCAGTACTGCACCTTTCCAGTTAAATATCAGCTGAATTCCCCATGCATGAAGATATTGTCCCAGTATCCCCTGATGGCCAAATAGCAGGAGCAGAAGATAGCCCAGTACTACCGGCGGCAGTACCATAGGCATCTGCAATATTGCCTCTACGAGAAATTTGGCCCTAAATTCATAACGTGCCAACAGCCATGCTACGGCAATCGCAAATGGCAGGCACACCGCTGTGGCAAAGCCCGCCACTTTGGCTGAAAGCATCAAGGCACTCAGTTCTTCTGGTGTAAGCATGAGCAGTTAGCCTACCTTAAGCTTAAAACCATATTTCTGGAAAATCTGCCTGGCCCTTGGACTCGTCTGGATAAATTTAGAAAATTGGACTGCTGCCTGATTTTTCTGGCCCTGCCGGGTTAAAGCAATCGGATACACAATTGGACGATGTGTTCTGGCTGGAAACACCCCCGAAATTTTAACTTTTTTACTCATCAAGGCATCAGTTCTATACACAATACCGACCTGACATTCGCCACGTTCTACAAATGCGAGAGTTGAACGGACGCTATCCGTACCGACAATTCTGCCTCGAAGCTGATTCAACCAGCCCAGCCCGGTTAAGCTTTGTTTGGCATATTTTCCAGCAGGCACCGATTCCATTTGTCCGGTACATAAATAACCCTGAAAGGCTTTCGCAAAATTAAAGTCAGCTGACATTTTAAAATGATTTTTTTGCTGAATAGAACTAATCAATACGAGTTCATTCAAAAGCATAGGTCGAATCTGACCGATCTGAATTTTTTGTTTCTTGATCAGATCATTCATCCAGTCTAGGTCTGCAGAGAAAAATAGATCACTGCTCGCTCCCGCCGCAATTTGTTTCGCCAATACCGAAGACGCAGCAAAAACCGGAACGATCTGGATGTCCTGATGCTGTTGCTCATATAGTCTGGAAATATCAGTAATCGCATTGGTCAGGCTGGCTGCGGCATATATTTTAACTGTTTCGGCATACAGCATGGGGCTAGTCAACAGCACGCCAGTGAGTAGAACTTTGAATAAATCCATCTTTCTCATTCTATGTGATTCGAATATTGAGAATTGCGACAGGCATTTCAAATCAGTAAACCCTGTACCACATGCCCGGCTTGGATTTCTGTTCCGGCCGGAATACGTACCAGACAATTGGCCTGCATCAGATTACTCAACATATGCGACTGCTGTTTCGCCAGGCTTTTGAGCTTTAAAGTACCCTGATCAAATTCTGCAGCCATTCTTAAAAAACGTTCACGTGCATCCGCTTTCAAATCATGTGTCATTACCGCACTAAGCCATGCAGGTGACTGCTTTTGCCCTTGTAAGGCATTCAGTAAAGTTGTCGTATAGATTTGCATCCCGACATACACAGCAGCCGGATTTCCCGGCAAACCCAAGAGATAACAGTAACCTTGATCATCTCGACGATACTTGGCAAATAACATCGGTTTTCCGGGCTTCTGCTTCACTTTCCAGAAAATCTGCTCAAAACCCTGCTCCAGGGCAACAGGACGAATGAAATCATAATCACCCACCGAAACCCCGCCTGTGGTCAATATGAAGTCGTATTGGTTTTTAAGACGATGTATTAACGTTTGCAGCTCATACTCATTATCTGAAACATGCAGAATATCTACGTTTTGACCCTGTGATTGAAACCAGGCCTGAATCAGTGGAGCATTGGCGTCAAAGATTTTTCCGGAATTCAGGTCTTCAATGCTGGAAGCGACTTCATCTCCAGTAATCACAACAGCAATTTTAGGATAACGATAGACTGAAACCTGCTTTACGCCTGCCATGCTCAAAGCTGCAATTGCACCTACATGCAGTTTTTGACCTGCATCTGCCAGACGCTGCCCTTGTGCGATTTCCTCGCCTGCATCACGTATATCCGTATGAGGCTTTAGGTCTGTTGTAATAATGATTTGATTGGCATGGCATTTGACAATTTCCTGACGGGCGACCGTTGTAGTTCCTGCTGGAATCCTGGCACCGGTAAAAATCCGGACCGCCTGACCTGGCCGCAGTTCAATTTCAGTACTTTGCCCTGCCCGAATCTCTCCAATGAGTTCAAAAGTGCTGTGAGCACTAACATTTTCTGGACTGCAAAGCGCATAGCCATCTACAGCACTTTGTGAAAACAGCGGCAATGGTATGGCCGAATCAATCGCCTCTGCCAGATAGCGATTCAGAGCCCGAGCAAGCGGCAGGCTTTCAGCTACCAAGATATGCGTCTGTTCAAGTAACATCTGCAGTGCCTGATCAACAGAAATCAGTCCCGGTTCAGCACCGCAGGCTGAATGTGATAGTGCCTGATTCATTGATAGCCCCCCGCATGTGGGATATTTTTTTGCACATCAAACAAGTGCACCAAAGCCGGAAGTACCGCGATCAGAGATTCTTTCGCACCCTGACGACTTCCCGGTAGGGTCATCACCAGACTGTTCTCAATATAGCCAGCCACGCCACGACTTAATGCTGCATAAGGGGTACGTTTTTGCCCAAAACTACGTGAAGCTTCCATCAAGCCGGGAATTTCCCGTTGCAGCAAAGGTTGCAGGGTTTCGACTGTCAGGTCTTTAGGACCCAATCCAGTACCACCCACAGTTAGAATCAGCGGATACTGATTTTTCTGCTGTTCAATCAGGGTCAAGAGCTGTTCTGGGCTATCGGGAATGACCTGATAACTAATAGAATCAAAATTGGCTTCTTTTAAAATTTCCAGCACATTTTGTCCGGCAGTGTCCGGCTTTTTGCCTGCTGCAACCGTATCGGACAGTACAATAACTGAAGCGGACAGACTCTCTTTAAGTACGCGGGTAAAATGTGATTTTCCACCTTTTTTCTGCTGCAACTTGCACTGATCCAGCGACAAATCTTCCAGTTCACAATGCGGCTTCAGCATGTCATACAAGGTCAGACCTGCCAGACTCACCGCTGTCAAAGCTTCCATTTCCACACCGGTGGGTCCGATGGTTTCAACGGTAGCAATAATTTCGACATGCGCATCACACAGTTCATATTCCACATCGGCACGATAAATCGGCAATGGATGGCATAGTGGAATCAGCTCATCGGTCCGTTTGGCACCCAGAATGCCAGCAATGCGTGCTGTTTTCAGGGCATCCCCTTTTTCAGTATTACCATTACGCAGCAACTCAATGCAATGTGGCGGTGCATGCAGGATTCCAGTGGCAATTGCTGTACGGTAACTTTCTGCTTTCATCCCTACATTTTTCATGATTCATCCCAGGCTAATTTTTAAAATCTGTTTTAAAGTGATTCATCTTATGCATCCTCATTGGACGCATTTAATTAGATGGTGATTGGCAAGCGTGTTCTGCTACATGGTGATGGTGACAATGCGCTTCTTCTGCATGATGAGAGTGATTAGTTTCAGGTCCATGATCTTTTCGAATACAACAGCCTTCCACATACTGGCTGCTACCATCCAGATAAAACTCTTCTTTCCAGACCGGAACCTCATGCTTCACCCGTTCCACAGCTTCCTCACAGGCAGCGAAGGCCTCACGACGATGGGCCGCATAAGCCATAGCAATAATGGCTGTTTCCCCAACCCCCAGCTCACCAATACGGTGCACTACCCGCACATAAGACACCTGGTATTTGATCTGGATCTGCTGTTCAATTTCACGAATCATTTTTTCAGCCACAGGCGCATAGGCGGTATATTTCAGGGCACGCACAGCTTTCCCCTGATGATGGTTACGTACTGTTCCGACAAAGATGCCGATTCCACCACATTCCGGAAAATGCTGGATACCATCAAAATCCTCCAGACTAAAAGCAGTCTGCTGGATTCGGGCAAATTGTTTTAGTGACTTGAGTTGCATCTCAGCCTCCTGCTACCGGCGATAACAGCACCAGCGTACTGTCACGATTTAAAACATTCTGTCTGGAAATAATGTCTTCACCGATTGCACACGCACAACGTTCCAGCATGGGCTGTATATCGGGATAGAGGGATAGCAACTGGTTCAGGACTTCAGAAACATGAATTTCAGACTCGCATTGCAAATTTAAATCTGCGGGAATTTGTCGTTCAATCGCACCGAAGGCTTCTATTTTGATATGAATTAATTTTTGCTGAGTGAGTGACATATTTACCCTCCAATGCTGTGCATGCTGATTTTTCGGATCGGCTTTTGTATTGGTGATTGCTGGATCGCATGGAAGCCGGCCTCTTTATGCCAGATATAAGCGTGGAGCTTGTGCTGAAATGTCTGTGTGGCGAAATGATCCAGCGCCAGTTGTTCGATATCTGCCTTAAGGTTCAGGCCTTGTCTGGCAAATAAACAGTTATAAAATTCACCTTGGGCATTGAGGCGTAGGCGGTCACAATCACTGCAAAATGAATGGGTAATGGTGGAAATAATCCCCAAAGGCTGCCCATTGACCAAATAGCCACGGGCTGGATTGGCGCCTTGTCCTTGAGATACCTGGACATCAAATTCAGTTTTCAGTTGATCCAGGATATCCTGCTCACTGATGACATCAGACGGATTCCATTTCTGATCGCCATCGAGGGGCATAAACTCAATAAAACGCAGTTCTACAGCCTGATACTGTGCCCATTTTACGAGAGGAATAATCTGATTGTCATTGATGCCTTTGATGAGCACACTATTTATCTTGACGGACAACCCTGCCTGCTGCGCGGCAGAAATACCTTGAAGTACAGGCTGTAACTGTTTTTGGGTCAGTTGCTGAAACTGCTTTGGATCAAGACTGTCCAGACTGATATTCAGGTCGTCCAGTCCTGCCTGTTTAAGCGGCTGGGCATAATCTTTTAAATAATGGCCATTGCTGGTCATGGAAATACGTTTAAGGCCAAAGGCTTTCAGCGTCTGTAAGCGGGCAATAAAATGAACGATGCCTTGGCGCATCAACGGTTCGCCCCCCGTCACCCGGATCTGCTCAATCCCGTGTCGCACCATAAACTCGCAAAAAGCATACAGGGCTTCAAAACTGAGCAAATCTTTTTTATTCATCCATTCCGGATGTTCAGGCATGCAATAGCTGCATTTGAAATTACAACGGTCAGTCACCGAGATCCGCAACTTACGTTTCTGGCGTCCAAACTGATCCTGAAAGATACTGCGAGATGCTAAAACTTTCATGCTGTTCATTGCTGCGGTCCATGATGAGATCTGCACGGTTATTTAACAGTCTTGATTTACTGCCCTATTGCTTCACAATGAATGAGCAATAAGTGTTCCAACTTTGCACAAATTTATTTTTAAATAATATTAATGGATAATATTTGTTCTTTTTTAGTCCGAAATTTTGTTCGAAAAATAAAAAAAGCAATATTTTGGTGAGCCAGAATATAATGATTCGGCTTTTAGCATTTTAAACGCTAGAGAAAGTTAAGCTGTTGATGCTGCTGTAGCTCGTCAAATGAATTAATACTGTGGAAAAACAGGGCACGATTTTTAAAACTTGCCCGCTGCATGTGCATGTCAGCAAAACAGAGTTTTAAACTGTGCTGATCATTTTCAAGATGTTGTATAAGCGTGGGTAAGCTGCTTCGTTTCATCAGACAGAATGGAAACAATGCCTTTTCATTGATTTCAACTACCGCCACTTCAGATAAAGGATGTCGTTGCAGAGCCTGATGTAAACGTGAAATGACCTTTTTGGGAATATAGGTCACGTCACAAGGTACGAACAGCACATAATCAGATTGTACATGTGACCAGGCACTCTTCATGCCCATCAATGGTCCATGAAAACCGGGTTCATCGTCCTGATAAAAGTCGATCGAAGGAATCATCCGTTTATAAATGGAATGATCCCGATGGCTATTGACCCAAACTTTGCTTGCCCGGGACTTCAACTGATGATGGATTTTAATGAGCTGGATTTCATCATCAAATTTGTGCAGCAATTTATTGATGCCATTCATGCGCCGCGCTAAACCGCCGGCCAGGATCACCACATCAGTTTCCGGATAAGACACCGTCTTCATCACTCTTCTTTTCATTCTATGTACTCCGTCTGGCAGGCTTTAATCAGGCCTCTAATTTCTGGCAAACATGAACCACAATTTCCTCCGGCTTTTAGACATGCAGTTACCTGTTTTTCATGCGTGATATTTTTATCTTTAATGGTTTGAATAATTCGGTTCTTACCGACTTTAAAACAGCTACAGACCAATGGCCCTTCACTATTTCCCATCGACATGGCCTGACCTGCCAGCAATGCTTTACGATGTAATGCACTCAGACGTTCACGTCTAAACAGGCCTGCCACCCAGTCACGATCTGGCAATAGTGCCGCCGGTGCGATATAAAAACTGGCAATTAACTGGCCATCCTGAAGCACCACACTATGACTGATATGCGCCGTTTGATCTTCGAGATTCAGCCATTCAAAGCTTTCATCATCAAAGGCTAACAGGCTCTTGATCTGCCCGGTGATATCAGAAAAACGGCGCCGGTCTGCCAGTTCATACCGGATGGCCTGAGTGGTTTGAATTTTGCTCCACCACACCGTATTTTCAATCATGGTCTGGATCTGTTGTTCAAAGCCTTCCCGTACATACAGCACGCCCTGCCACTGGGTATAAAATGGCTGGATCATCACCGGAGTATGCTTAAATTCTGGCTCGCCGGAAATCGGGTCAACCACCGGATTCACCACTTTGCCAATCCGCGCATCGGATGCAAACTGGTCGTTCCAGTGAATCGGTGCAAAAATCTGGCCACGTCGTATATTTTGTGAAAATTGCACACGGAGTACACAACTTCCCCAAGCGGATTTCACCTCGACCAGCTCGGCATCTTTCAGGCCATACTTCAGTGCATCTTGCGGATGCAGCTCGCAATAAGGCTCGGCACGATGCTGGGACAAACTGGCAGATAATCCGGTACGGCTCATGGTGTGCCATTGATCGCGAATGCGTCCAGTATTCAGGATCAGAGGATATTCAGCAGAAATAGCATGTACCGGATCGGCTGAAACTGTTGGCACCAATCTGGCTTTGCCATCTGCATGGCTAAACTGGCCTTGACTAAATAGTTGATCAACCTGATAAACTTCTTGCTTATCCCAGACTGGCCACTGAATCGGTGTTAGATTCTGATATTCCGCAAAACCGAGATGAGTTAAACCTTGCAGGTTGAAATAGCGAAAATTCGGTGTATCTTCACGTTGCGAAAGCGAACTATTCTGATAGGCAGATAAACGGGCATGTTCCAGAAAAATGTCATGACTGTTGTTAAAGTCAAAACCGCGAAAACCTAAGACCTGAGCCACCCGGGAAATGGCCCACCAGTCCGCTTTGGCTTCACCCGGAGCCGGCAAAAAAGCCTTTTGCCGGGAAATACGGCGCTCCGAATTGGTGACTGTGCCATCTTTTTCGCCCCAACCCAGTGCCGGTAACAGTACATCGGCATATTGCATGGTATCGGTGCCAAGACAAATATCGGAAACCACCACAAATTCACACTTCTCCAGAGCGCGTTTAACCTGATCTGCATCGGGCAAACTCACGATCGGATTGGTGGCCATAATCCAGATGGCCTTGATTTTCCCGCTTTCCACCGCTTGAAATAAATCTACCGCTTTTAATCCGGGCTGCCGCGCGATGACCGGGCTTTGCCAGAAATCCTGCACCAGTTGCTGATGCTGCGGATTATCTAGATTCAGATGACTGGCCAGCATATTGGCCAGTCCACCGACTTCCCGTCCGCCCATGGCATTCGGCTGTCCGGTCATGGAAAAAGGTGCCGAACCGGGTTTGCCTATTTTTCCTGTCAATAAATGACAGTTGATAATGCTATTGGCCTTGTCTACTCCTTGAGAGGATTGGTTTACGCCCATGGAAAACAGGCTCATGATTTTTTCGGTCTGTGCAAATTTCTGAAAAAATAAGGTTAATTTTTCAATAGCAATACCAGTACGTTTTGCCACGCTTTCAAGCGATGACTCTGTCGAGCTGCTGGCAAGTGCCTGCTCCAGACCTTGAGTATGCTGGGTAACAAAATCCAGATCGGCATGACCATTTTGCTGAAGATACTGCAACAGGCCATTAAACAGCGCGACATCCTGACCTGGTAAAATCGGCAAGTGTAAATCTGCCGCTTCACAGGTTGCGGTAAAGCGCGGGTCAATCACCACTACAAATAAATCCCGCTCTTCTTTGGCTTTCATGATGCGCTGATAAAGCACCGGATGGCACCAGGCGGTATTGGAACCCACCAAGACCACCATTTCTGTCTGCTCAAAATCTGTGTAGCTGGCCGGCACCAAATCTTCGCCAAAAGCCCGTTTATGTGCCGCTACAGCAGAAGACATGCATAGTCTTGAATTGGTATCAATATTGGCAGTACCAAGATAGCCCTTTACAAACTTGTTCACCACATAATAGTCTTCAGTCAAAAGCTGGCCGGAGACGTAAAAGGCGATGCTGTCACGTCCATACTGATCAATACATTGCTGAAATTTATTGGCAATACTTGAAATGGCATGATCCCAAGTGCTTATTTGCCGCTGTTCTTTTCGACCTGTCATCGGATGCAGAAGCCGGGTTTTTAAGCCAAGTGTATCGGCGAGATGACTGCCTTTAATACACAACTTGCCCAAGTTCGCAGGATGCTGAACATCGCCTTCAACCTGAACCTTTTCACCCATAGGAGTTTGGCTTATGTGCGCGATGACGCCACAGCCTACTCCACAATAAGGACAGGTCGTCTGAGTGGTTTTTATTTGGGATTCAGTAGAGCTATGTAGTTCCATAATCGGAATACTATTCATTGCTGCTGCGCTCCTTAATCATCCAAATTCACTTGTTTCACCAAATCTCTGATATCTAGCTTTTACAGGTTTGATTTAAATTTTTTCTATGTCTCAAAAGCTTCAATCCTCACCAACCCTCCTTTAATAAAGGAGAGAGGTTCCCCTCTTGTTTAAAGAGGGGTTGGGAGATTGATCCGATTACCCTGCCTTTTTTAATGCAAAATCCCGACCAAAAAGCAGTTTGCTGCGGATATTACTAATCGGTGTCTGATCTGCAATCAGTTCTGCATACCAAGCTCCATCTTCGGTATCGCCAAATAGCACCGCACCAATGACTTTGTCCTGCTGGATGATGATGCGTTTATAAATCTGACGTTTTTCATCATTCAACACGATATCTTCAAAATCATCCTGAGGTTCAAAATTTCCGGCCGAAAATACATCACATCCGCTAACCTTGAGTTGGGTCGGAACAGTCGGTGCCTTAAACGTCAGTCGGCCATGTTCAGCCAGATGCGTCGCACAGATAAAGGCCTGTCCCCAAAGTGGCTCAACCAGCCCAAAGGTCTGGCCACGATGCTCAATACATTCCCCCACTGCATAAATACTCGGGTCATAGGTTTGCATGGTGTCATTCACCAGCACCCCGCGATTGCAGCGCAGACCAGCCTGTTCAGCCAGGGTTTTATTTGGTCGAATCCCGACGGCGAAGACCACCAAATCGGCATCCAGCACTGTCCCGTCTTTTAGTCGCAGTTGAGTCACGTGACCATCAATACCGAGCAGCTCTTCGGTGTTGGCTTCAGTGATGATTCGGATGCCTTTATCTTCAATTGATTTTTTCAGCATTTGACTGGCTTTCATATCCAGTTGACGATCCATAATACGGTCCATCAGATGCAGCACAGTTACATTCATCCCCTGCTGCTTCAGTCCATAAGCTGCTTCTAGACCCAGCAACCCACCTCCAATCACGACGGCATTTTGCTTGGTTTTGCAGTAATCCAGCATGCGGTTAACATCCTGAATATCCCGGAAGCTAATCACGCCTTCAAGTTCAGCACCCGGAATAGGTGGCATGAAGGGTTTGGAACCAGTGGCGAGAATCAGACGATCATAAGCAACGACTTCGCCTTTTTGGGTGTGGACCTGTTTACGCGAACGGTCGATAGCGATGGCAGCATCCCCAGCAATGAATCGAATGCCTTTTTCAGCATACCAGTCGGCTGAATGCAGCATAATTTCGGCAAAGCTTTTCTCACCAGACAATACCGGTGACAACATGATCCGGTTGTAATTGCCCCATGGCTCTTCCCCAATCACGGTAATGTCATAACGATCTGGCGCCATATCCAGCAAGTCTTCCAGACAACGCATACCCGCCAGTCCATTCCCGATCAGTACCAGTTTTAAGCGCTCTGTGTTTTGACCATTACTGGAAATATAAGTTTTTTGTGGAGTCGGACTCACCAGAACTTTGCCATTTTCAATTCGGGTTGGAAATACCAGTAATTTCTGCTCTTGTTCTTCCAGACAACGACCGGTCACCAGACTGAAATGCTGCTTGTAAATTGGGGATGCGACTACACGCTCACCTTGCAGATCACCCAGAATGCCACGTGCCATGACATTGGCCAGACTAAACGGATCCTGATTGCTGAGTGCATAAACCCGCTGTTCCTGACCCACGCGAAAAATTGCAATCTGCTGACCTTCAATCAGGGCTGCAACACCGGTATTCGGGGTGATCTCATCCAGATTGCAGACTTCGTACCAGTTCAGTTCGTTCATGTCTTTTAAAATTGTCATTTTCATTCTCCCTGACTGTGGTATTTAGGCTTCAACCACTGGAATACGGTTTAAATCACGTTCAGCTTCTGTCTTTGGACGAATCTGGCCACGTACAGGCGCAAACTGAATATGCGGGTCATTCTGCTCGGCTGCTTTGGCATTGATAAAAGTCTTAAAGCGTTTGCGTACTTCAGGATCTTCAATTGCGGTGCGCCATTCATCCTGATAAGTACCAATCACATGCTGCATACGGCTTTCCAGTTCAGCGGCAATGCCGAGCGAATCATGCACAATGACATCTTTCAGATAGTCCAGCCCACCTTCCATATTGTCACGCCACACACTGGTGCGCTGCAGACGGTCTGCTGTCTGGATATAGAACATAAAGAAGCGGTCGATATATTTGATGAGTGTGGGAGTATCCAGATCCGAAGCGAGCAGTTCAGCATGGCGCGGTTTCATGCCGCCATTTCCGCATACATATAGATTCCAGCCTTTTTCCGTGGCAATGACACCGACATCCTTGCTCTGTGCTTCTGCACATTCACGGGTACAGCCGGATACTGCCATTTTGGTTTTATGGGGTGAACGCAGGCCTTTATAACGATTTTCCAGGAAAATCGCCAAGCCGACAGAATCATCGACTCCAAAACGGCACCAGGTACTACCCACACAAGATTTCACCGTACGTAAGGATTTGCCGTAAGCATGTCCGGACTCGAAACCGGCATTGATCAGTTTTTCCCAGATTTCAGGCAGTTGATGTACCTGCACACCAAACATGTCAATTCGTTGTCCGCCCGTGATTTTGGTATATAGACCATAATCTTTGGCGATCTGACCGATGGTAATCAGACCATCCGGGGTAATCTCGCCGCCTGCCACACGTGGCACAATCGAATAGGAACCATCTTTCTGGATATTGCCGAGGTAGTAGTCGTTGCTATCCTGCAAACCGGCATGACTTGGTTTCAGAACAAAATCATTCCAGCAGGATGCCAGAATATTGGCTACAGTCGGTTTGCAGATATCACAGCCCATGCCGTGCCCATGTTGCTGAATCAGGTCAGAGAATGTCTTGATCTCATGCACACGAACCAGGTGATACAGTTCCTGACGTGAATAGGCAAAGTGTTCACACAGGTGATTGTTCACCGTGACACCCTGACGCTGTAATTCAGATTTGAGAACCTGCGTTACCAGTGGCGCACAGCCACCGCACGCTGTTGCAGCCTGCGTGCATTTTTTCAATGCACCCAATGAAGTTGCACCGCCATCAATGGCTGAACAGATATCAGCTTTGGAAACGTTATTACATGAACAGATGGTCGCACTGTCAGGCAATAAATCGATGCCACTGCCACCTGATTTGGAGGTTGACTGATCAAAGCCCGGCATGATCAGGCTTTCCGGTTGCTCCGGTACAGCCAGACCATTTAGCATCATTTGCAGGAGATCACTATATTCTTTGGCACAGCCCACCAGCACCGCGCCCAGCAGCCTGGTCTTGTCTGCTGACACCACGATTTTTTTATAAACCTGCGCGGCTTCATCAGCATAGAAATAGCTCAAAGCACCTGGGGACATGGCATGTGCATCACCAATAGAAGCAACATCCACGCCCATCAGTTTGAGCTTGGTACTCATGTCCGCACCAGCGAATGCATGACTTTCTTGGCCTAGGACATGTTTTGCCGCGATCCGCGCCATGTCATAGCCTGGTGCAACCAGACCATAAATTTTATTGTCCCAAAGTGCACATTCACCAATGGCATAAATGTCCGGATGTGAGGTCTGGCAATAATCATTAATGATGATGCCGCCACGCTCACCAATCAGTAAACCACTTTGGCGCGCCAGTTCATCACGCGGACGAATACCGGCCGAGAACAGGATGATGTCAGTTTCAAGTACCGACCCATCTCCGAACTTCATTACATGCTGGGCGCTGTCACCATCTTCAATACTCGACGTGGCCTTTTGAGTATGCACCTTGACACCCAGGTCTTCAATTTTAGAGCGCAGTACCCGGCCGCCCAGATCATCAATCTGAACCGCCATTAGACGCGGAGCAAATTCTACGACATGGGTTTCCAGATTCAGATCTCGCAAAGCCTTCGCTGCTTCCAGACCCAGCAGACCGCCGCCGATCACCACGCCAGTTTTGGCATTCAGACTGGCTGCGCGAATGGCATCCAGATCTTCAATGGTACGATAAACAAAGCAATTCTGACGGTCATTGCCCGGGATTGGGGGTACAAAAGCATAAGAGCCGGTGGCAAGAATCAACTTGTCAAAACTCAGCACATCACCCTGGCTGGTGGTGACGGTTTTATTAAGCTGATCAATTTCAACCGCTTTGGTATTAAGACGTAAATCAATGCCATAGGCATCAGCAAAATCACTACGGCATAGACTCAGATCCTTGACCGACTTGCCGCTAAAATATTCAGTCAAATGTACCCGGTCATAAGCTAAATGTGGCTCTTCTGCCAAAATGGTCAGCTCAATGTCATCACCGGCCTGTTCCAGTACAGATTCGATGAATTTATGCCCCACCATGCCATGCCCAATCATGAGAATTTTCATATCTGCACTCCAACTATTGTTTTTTTAAAGATGATAAAAAGCCACATATCACGTCTAGGCATTGATATGTTTGCTGATTGAATAGGTTGTAAATACCACAACCCAGCACTTTGTAATGCTGGAAGAAGGCTTGAAACGCTTGTGCGTTTTGTATTGCTGAACAACTGACCATGTCATTTATCCTGTGCTGAACGAAATACCAATCACATTTTTTGAAAATGCAATTACGATCAGAACGGACATCGTTGGCCGTTGTTAGTATTGAAAGTCATCTTTGACGATTTAATAAATGCAGAAACCGTGCCAACTTTTTTAATAGAAAAATGCCTTGTTTCAGGCAGATGATCTACCTAAATGCTTCATTTTGATCGGCCATCAGCTGAAATCTCTAAAGCTGTGCACTAAATTGAGCAGAAAAATAGAATTTTATGCACCAATTTAATGGCATGTTTTTTGCTTTAATCCTGCTTGAATATTCCTTAGGCCTTACTTGAAAATATTCCATGTCCAAATTACGAATTGCTCTTATTGATGATGATCTGGAGCGCGCCCAATTTATCCAGGAATCCCTACTTTTACATGATTTTCAGGTGGTGGCCTGTTTAATCCTGAATGACCTGAATATGGTGCATGTCAAAGGTATTCATGCAGATGTGATCCTGCTGAATATGGATCATCCGCATCGGGATATTATTGAAAGCTGTGTCAGCCAATATGAACTCCCGACCGTGCTGTTTACCCAGAACTCCAATAAAGACACCATCAAGAGTGCGATTGATGCCGGAATCACGGCCTATATTGTCGATGGTATTGATCCCACCAAACTAGAAAGCATTCTGGAAATTTCAATTGAACAGTTTCGCAAGCATAAAAAGCTGCTGAATGATTTAAAAGAAACTCAGGACAAGCTGATTGACCGTAAAGATATCGATAAAGCCAAAGCGCTGCTCATCCAGCTGCATGCCTTAACGGAAGAACAAGCCTTTGCTTTATTGCGTAAAAATGCCATGAGTCACCGGATTACCATTGGTGAAATGGCCAGACGCTTACTGGATGCACAAAAGCTGTTACTGGGCCAATAAGGAAAAGCATATGTCCACATTAGAAAAAACTGAACTCAATATTGGCTATATTCCTTTACTTGATTGTGTCGCCATTCTCTGGGCCGAAAAACAGGGGTATTTTTCCGAGCAAGGATTAACCATAAATTTAATCCGTGAAGCTTCCTGGTCAAGTTTGCGTGACCGTCTGGCCTATGGCTTTCTGGATGCTGCACATTGTCTATCCGCCATGTTGCCCGCTGCTGCCCTGGGCACAGACCAGTTACAGGTGGCTTTGCAAACCCCTCTAGTACTGAGCGTGAATCAGGCTTTTATTAGCCTGCGCCAGGATTGGTGCTATGAACTCGGCATCCAGCCTGGGGATGATGAACAGAATACCTCAAAGAAACTGGTACAGGCTTTACAACAGAATCATTCCATCAATCTGGCCTATGTTTATAAATATTCGATTCACCATTACTGTTTAAAAGAATGGCTGGCGCTGACTGATCCACAACTGGCCAAGAATATCCAGCTGATGACCTCTCCACCGCCTTCCATGGTAAAAGGAATCGCGGAACAGGTATTCGATGGCTTTTGCGTGGGAGAACCCTGGAATATTCAGGCCAAACTTGAAGGCTATAGTTTTATCGTCGCGGCAAGCCAGAATGTCATTCCAAAAGTTGCCGATAAAGTCTTGGCCATGACCCAGGAATGGGCAGAACAGCATCCATTTACTGTAGAGGCAGTGGTCAAGGCAGTACAAAAAGCGCAGGATGATTTAAAGCAGCGCAGTGATTTATCAGAAGTATGGGACATGCTAGTAGACTATCAGATTATTCAGTTTGAATGTTCCGCCCAGCGGCATGTCTATGACTTTTACAAGATCAAGAATATCATCCGGAATTTTGTTGGGGAAAGTGCCGAACCGAAAGTCGATGATTTTATCTGGCTCCTGCAGCAGATGCAGAAATGGGAAGATATTGAAATGACCGCAGCCGAGAAAAAACAGATTGCGCAGCAGTGCATCTATAGCTTGCAAAACCAGCATGCAGACATTATTGGCTAAATGATGTTACTGAAAAAAGAGGCCTGATTTTTCAGGTCTTTTTTATTGATTCTATTTTCCAGAAAATGATTAAAAATCTCTGCATTCTGATCTAACCTCTTGAATATGATTAAAAGTTGTCTGCTAATTTTTCTATAAAAATAAGCCATTTTAAGAGTCATTTCAGGATTTGAGATGAAATGGCATTCATTTTGCTTATTCAGTATTACGTTTTATAAAATTTGTAATATTGAGGGGCAACACTATGAGTTACGTTGCGCGTGAACTCAGTCAAAGAAATAAGTTACTGTTTGGCTTGGGGTCGTTTTTAATACCAATTCTGATCTGGTGTGCAGTCAGTTATTTGCCATTTATCTGGCATCCACAAGTCCAGATTACGGATTCAGGTAGTGTTGCCTATTTACAGGTCGAGAGTCGTATTGATAAAGACCAGTTTTTTTCTGCTGCGCAGTCTGCGGTAGATCAGGGTCTGGCTCCGCCGCAGGGTATTCTGGTCAACCCGATTTATCTGCCTGCACCGCATCAAGTGGCAATTGCACTGATCACAGCTTTTACCACGGAGCCTACCCAAGCCAATGCACCCTGGTTTCATGAAAGTCTGTGGCACAGTATCAAGTTGGTCTTTACCGCGTTCTTTATTTCTTCCTTGGTTGGTATTCCACTCGGTATTTTATGCGGATTTTCAAATAAAATTTCCCAGCTGACCGAACCCTTTGTTGAGTTTTTCCGCTATTTACCTGCTCCCGCCTTTGGTGCACTGGCAGTGGCAATTCTCGGAATTAATGATGCACCCAAAATTGCCATTATTGTGATAGGAACCCTGTTCCAGCAAATCCTGATCATTGCCAATACCACACGTCTGGTGGATCGCAGCCTGATTGAAGCCGGTTTTACCTTGGGCACCAATAAACTGAAAAGCCTGTTGCATGTGGTGATTCCAGCGGCCCTGCCTGAAATTTACCGCAATCTGCGTGTGCTGCTGGGTTGGGCATGGACATACCTGATCGTAGCAGAACTAATCGGCAGTACCTCCGGAATTACCTGGTTCATTACCCAGCAAGCCCGCTATCAGAACTTTGATAATGTCTTTGCCGCGATCCTGATTATCGGGGTGATTGGTCTGCTGTGTGATGTGATCTTGATGAAATTGGGACAACGCTTATTTAAATGGAAACCGGGAGCTAACTGATGCAAAACACTGAATTTAATACCCGCGAATACTTTGACAAGATTTATAGTCGTCCGGTGATTCTGGAAGCGAAGCAACTGACACAAAAATTCAGTCATGGCAAAACTGAACGTACGGTTTTAAATGCTCTAGATTTGAAAATTCATAAGCGTGAGTTCATCTGTGTGATTGGGCCTTCCGGTTGCGGCAAGTCAACCTTTAGCCGTGTAGTGGCCGGTCTGGATCCTTATAGCAGTGGTGAGATTCTGGTGGATGGCCAGCCAATTACCGGCCCAAGTCCGGAGCGTGGCATGGTGTTTCAGGGCTATACCCTGTTTCCATGGAAAACCGTCAAGGAAAATGTCATGTTTGGTCCGCGCATGAAAGGCCAAAGTAGTGCAGCGGCAGAAGCACAGGCACGTGAATGGATCAATATCATTGGTCTGGAAAAGTATGAAAACCAGTATCCGCATGAGTTGTCTGGCGGGATGAAACAGCGTGTCGCGATTGCCCGAGCTTTGGTCAATGAACCGAAAATCCTGTTGATGGATGAACCCTTTGGGGCACTTGATCCACATACGCGGCAAAAAATGCAGCGTCACCTGATGGACCTATGGCAAAACATTGATATCACCATTATTTTTGTGACCCACGATATGGATGAAGCAATTTTGCTGGCCGACCGGATTGTGGCACTGAAAGCCAATCCGGGTGAAATCAAGGAAATTATCGAAGTTGATCTACCTCGTCCACGCCATCCAGACGTCATGCTTAGTCCTGAATTTAAACAGTTAAGACAACGTGTCGATTATCTGGTGCATGCTGAAGAAGATGAACTGGATCCGGCACTGGCAGAACTGCCGGTCATTCCGCGTATGACCAAGGTCAGCAGCAATAAATAATCTTATCCAAAATGCCTTTGGGACGACCCGAAGGTTTTAATCGCTGTGTTGGACGACCAACATTAGAGGTGATTATCATGCAAGCGCAATATGTACTCCCACTGGTTGATATTTCAAAATTACAAAGTCCGGATTTAGCCGATCGTATTGAAGTTGCTCATGCTCTGGATCATGCCTGTAAAGAAGTCGGATTTCTTTATCTGCAAGGTAGCCAGTTTAATTCTGATTACGCCAAAGCCCTGATTGAAATGGCCCAGTCCTATTTTTCTCAGGATCTGGACACCAAAATGCAGCACTATATTGGCAAATCAAAAAACCATAGTGGCTATGTGCCGATTGGCGAAGAACAGTTTGCCGGCAACAGTTATGATTTAAAAGAAGCCTATGATGTCAATTATGATTATCAGGGGGTAAGAAAAGACTGTCCTTTACTTGGGCCCACCTTATGGCCAGACCATCCGGATTTCAAGTCTATTGTCAGCCAGTACTACAGCCATCTGCGTGAGATCAGCCAGCAGATTTTTTCTGCCTTTGCGCTGGCATTGGGCGTTCGTGAGGACTTTTTTGAAAGTAAAATTACTGATGCACCAAGTCAGCTACGCTTGATTCATTATCCCTATAATCCGGAAATACAAGATGCCGAAGGCATAGGTGCACATACCGATTATGAGTGCTTTACCCTGCTGTTACCCACCGCGCCCGGCTTACAGGTTTTGAATAAAGCCGGCGAATGGATCGATATTCCACTGATTGAAAATACCCTGGTGATGAATATCGGTGACATGATGGAAATTCTGTCGAATGGTAAATATCTCGCCACCAAACACCGCGTGAAAAAGGTCTCGGAAGAACGTTATTCATTCCCGCTGTTTTGCGCCTGCAATTATGACACCGTGATTGAACCGGTGATTCACACTGAAAATTCCAAATATTCTGCCCTGATCGGGGGCGAACATCTGTTTAATCAGACCGCCCAGACCTTTCAATATTTAAAACAGCGCGTTGCTAGCGGTGAACTGATCTTAAAAAATGCTGTACCACTTTCCTCTTTTGGACTTGAAGAACAGACGGAGACAGCATCATGAATCTGTTTGAAGTGATTAAGACTTTAAAGCCCACTATCCCTCAGCCAGAGATTATTCCGGGCTTTTTATACGGTGCTTTCCGGCGTAAAAGTATCAGTTTTTATAATGGCCTAACTGATGAAAATACCATTGTGTACTGGTTTCAGTCGCACAGTTTTACCATTGATCTTCGTCTAAAAAGCCAGACGGGAACTGCTGTTCAGGAACGCCAAGGCTGGATTGGCAATACGTTTTGGGATAACGCTAGCCAACTCTTGTCCTGGGACGTGAAAGACTACGCCAATTACCAGAATCATGTGCAATGGCCGGAACCAGCCAGGTTGCATGCGATTGGCAACTGCATTCTGGAATTTTCTCCAAGTAATGTGTATGTCGAAGACTGGCGCCAGCAGGTACAGCACGGTTTATTTTTAGGGCTGCGGCTTCAGTTTGCGCTTGATGTTCAATCTGGTCAGGAACTGGAAATGGATGGTGGCCTGATCATTTGTGCTGATCATATTGCCTATGCCCTGACGCGTTTGCCTGAAGTGCAAAGTGCAGTAGCTCAAATGGATTTGAAAGCTGTCGATCCGACCGTGTTTGCCTTGGTGGAAAGTTTTGAAGTTTCTATCGGGACTGATGGTCAAGCTAAAACTTACAGCACCCGCAGCAGTGAGACAGGCAAACTCTTTAACCTGGAAAATTTTGAAGTTCTCAATGAAAGCAGTCTGGCTCAGCATGTCATTTTAGATGGTCGCAATATTGACCTGATTTTTGAGCTGGATATATACCAGCCGGATTACCAATTTCAATATGCAACCCCCACGACTACACAAGCTGAAAGCTGGCTGAAGTCAGAACAGGGTCACCTGATGCAGCATGCAGAACGGGTGTTATAGGGAGAAATATGTCTTTTTTATATCTTTCGATTGCCATTATTGCAGAAGTCATTGCAACTTCTGCATTGAAAGCCTCCAATGGTTTTAGCGTGCTCTGGCCTTCACTTGCCACCATTGCCGGTTATGCCGTTGCCCTGTTTTTCCTGTCACTGACCATGAAAACCATTCCGATGGGCATTGCCTATGCAATCTGGTCTGGTGCCGGTATTATTCTGATTTCAACGGTTGGCCTCTTGGTGTTTAAACAGCAACTGGATCTTCCCGCGCTGATCGGTCTGGCGTTTATGATCATTGGCATTATTTTTATCAATGTCTTTTCCAAAAGTACGCAGCTTTAATTTTTTAATATTCATCTGACTAATAAAAAATCCCCAATCTGGGGATTTTTTATTAGTTTAGAATACCTTCCAGAATGAGGCGGCATGCTCTATTTGAGTTCTTGCACCAGCGTTGGAACAATCACGCCATCCACATTCATTTCAGTCGTATAAATGCCGTTGGCTACATTGAACTTGTTCACATGATAGCTGGAACCATAGATCGAGTCGAAACCATCACCTTTGGTAAAGACTTTCTTGTTGGCGGCCAGATCCAGTAAATGTGTGCCATCAATGAACTGCATATAGGTCTTCGCATCGACACCAACCCGCTTGGACATGATCTGTGCAGCGTCTTCTCGAGTCGCCGGGTCATTGATATATTTGACAGTTTTATCCCAAACCTGAATCACCTTTTTCCATTGCTCTTTATTGGCTTCCAGATGGGCAGGATTCACGGTCAAGGTATCGTAGATTAACCCCGGCTTGTCTTTAGAGGTAAAAATAATCTTGGAACCGGCCACCGCAGATAAAGCCTGATTTGCTACTGGCTGCCATACCGCAATTGCATCAATATCGGGAGTAGCAAAAACCTGTGGCAATTCATTGGTCATGGTATTGACCAGTTTGACCTCATTCAGGCCAACTTTGGCATCATCCAGTGCAGTGGACAGTAACAAGTGATCGACCAGACCTTTTTCAGTGGCTACGGTTTTACCGCGCAGATCCTGAATCGAATTAATGCCATTCTTGGCAATAATCACGTCATTTCCAGCTGAATAATCGGTCGCCATGATCATCACGCCCTTGGTCCCGCCAGAGCCAGTGACCAGATTATCACCATTAGTGACCATGACCGCATCCAGCTGGTTGGCAGCAAAAGCTGAAAGTGAGGCTGAATAGTCAAACCATTTAAAATCAGCATTGACTCCAGCTTCCTCTAACCAGCCTTTTTCAATCGCAACTTGCCACGCAACCCAACCCGGCCAGTCGCTATAACCAATCCGGATGGGTTGAGTATTTACAGTACCTTCAGCCTTGGCATTTGGTTCAGGTACTTTAGCGGTATTGTCACAACCGCTTAAAAGGATTGCAGACAGTACGGAAACTGACATCAGTGCTTTTTTGATCATTTTGCGACTTCCCCTATGCATTCACATTTAAATTTGGTATTTGAAAGTTGTTTAGATTTCATAAATTCGCGCCAGCCACCGAAATGACTAATATCTGTTGCATCCTCAAGTGCATAGCCTTCACAGATAAAGCCTTTGACCCAAGTGCCATCAATCAGCTGGACATTGCCGATCCCCAAAGGTGCCGGAACTTCTGCAACAATGTCTCCGAACAGTGCACGCGGAATGTCCCAGACCTCTACTTCAATTGAAAAACCTTTCGCGTTGTATTGCAGGCCAGGTTTTGGCGGTGTCGTATTTTTTAAAGCATAGAGTTTGTAATGCGAAGCAGTCCGGGTCTGCTTCATCAGGGTGCCACTGCGTGTGGTCAGCTGAAAATTCAGTGGCATACCGGTCAGATGTGCTCCGACGACAGCCAGTTTGACGCTGTGCCCCGATGAGATTTCAGTTGTTTTTTCATAGCTAAGTTCAGAGGTGCCTAGCTTTAACTGGCTCGATTGCTGCCATTTTTGCCCGAATTTGGCCAGTGCTTCATCCATCCAGGCTGGCGCAATAAAGGTCACACCCGTTGGAAGACCATCGGCACGAATACTATTTGGTAATGCCAAAGCCGACAGATCGGCAAAATTGACAAAATTGGTATAAGCGCCCATATGGCTGTTTTTCACCAGAGGATCCGCTTCTACATCTGCAATGCGATAAATGGTGGGTGCAGTAGGCACCATCAAGGCATCATAATCTGCCAGTGTAGTTTGAATAACACGGCTCAGGCGGGCGCGTTCATATTCATCCTGCATGACATCGACCGCACTGAACCGGTCTGCCTGTGCAATAATCTGGCCAATTACCGGATGGGTCTGCTCGCGTTGCACCATTTTTTCCACGGCACTGGTACGTTCAGCTACCCAAGAGCGGTTATACAAGGCCGCTGCCAGTTGTTGAAATGGAGCAAAATCAATCGGCTCAACCGTATAACCCAAGCTTTGTACACGTGCGATCGCCAGCTGGAATGCTTTTTCAGTTTCAGCATCGCCATAAAATTCCAGTGTATCTGGAATGGCAATTTTCCCTTTTGAAAATTGGCTCGGTACATTCTGAGGATGTACTCGGGAATAATCATCACTAGCATCATAGCCTTGCATGACTTGCGCTACCTGCCAAGCATCATCCACCGTTAAGGCAAAAATCGAAATCACATCGATGGTGCGGCAAGCCGGAATCAGGCCTGTAGTCGAGAACCAGCCTTTGGTCGGTTTGAGTCCGACAATATTATTGTGCCCTGCTGGTACACGTCCTGAACCTGCAGTATCTGTACCCAGTGAAAATGGTACTAATCCATTGGCTACCACCACGCTGGAACCCGAACTCGAACCGCCGCTGATATATTCAGGATTAAAGCTGTTCTTCACCGCGCCGTATGGTGAGCGCACCCCGACCAGACCCGTTGCAAACTGGTCCAGATTGGTTTTACCCACGACAATCGCGCCGGCAGCTTTTAATTTGGCTACTGCTGTTGCATCGGAAGTCGCCAGATAGGCTGCTTCTTTACATGCTGCTGTGGTATAGAACCCTGCAACATCAATATTGTCCTTGACCGCAAATGGCACCCCATAAAGTGGCAAGCTTGCACTATCTGCACCAGTCAATGCATCAATTTGTGCCTGTAATTGTGATGCCGTCGCAATTGATATCCAGGCATGATCGTCATTATTCAACTCGGCTACATACTCAATCAGGTCACTAAGCTGGATATTGTTATTCTGGTAGGCGTGTTGCCAGTCCTGTACAGTCCATAAGTTGTGCACAGCTGTTCTCCTTAAGTGTGTTCGGTATTTTGTGGAATAGGTGGCATGACGGCATCCATCAGTTCGAGATGGCCTTTAATCACGCCTTTCAGTGCAATAAATTGTTCGCTAATTTCTTTCAGATCACTGCTCGCGCCCTGCATCAGCATGACTTGCAGAATTTTTTCATCATCCAGCTGGATATGAAGCGAATTGATCACTTGTGCCAGATACTGCTGCTGCAGATCGACCAGCTGACTGCGCAGCGGTTTCAAGCTGACGTCATAGAGCAAGGTAAGCGTGCCAACCATGACTTCATCGCGAATCACCAGATCATCAATCAGGTGACGATTAATCATATCGACAATGGCCTGCGAGCGGCTTTCATAGTGCTGCTCGACAATTTTTTGATCCATCGCATGTAGCGTTGTTTCTGGCACGGTAATACTGATCCGTGCCAATTTTTGTTTAGGCACGATGTTGATCCTTGGGTTGATATTGGGAAGACTGTTTAATGTGAAAGCCTGCACGTACGCTGAGCAGCTCAACCAGAAAGTGAAGCCATGGATGCATTTTTTTATTTGATGTCGGATTGTTCATGTGCATCTCCTAGGGATATTACAAAACCAGAATTTCGTATTACTTAGGAAAATGCAGAAAGCGTGCCAATTTTTAGTTATTTGGATGAGGTAAATAAACTTGCTTAAAAGGGCGAAAAAAAGCCCCATAACATTGAAATGGGGCTTGTTCTAAAGCAAAAGTAAGTTTTGTATTTCACCGGTTTATTCCATTTTGATTGCTCATGTCCTTGCTATTCTTTTTATACATGAATGGTTAACCGATGTTTGTGATTATGAGTGATCAAGTGTATTGCTCTCCTCTATTTATGTTGTATATAAATAAATGCATTAAGCGTGCCACAATATACAAATAGAATAAATTTAAGCAGAATGCGTGGGAAATTAATTACATACGTAAAAAGAGGCAAAACAAGAATGATTTATTTTTTAAGTATGCTTAAAAAAATAGGCCATTTTGCACCATTGGGGTTCGAGGGTGCATCAAAGTGTGGCTAAGTGATTCAGGCCGTCATCTATTAAGGTGTTATACTGCTAAAATAAAGACCAACCAGATTTGAATCAATCACTATTTCATAACTCATTTGAAAAGTAATGAATTGCTGCTAAATTAGCTCCCATATTTGGGGGCTTTTTATGACTGAAAAATTATATTATTGGGCTGAAAACTTAGACAATTATACTTCAGATAATGAAGTCGACTACGATAAAATCATAGAAATAAAACGCCTTAACTTTTTTATTGGTAAAAATAATGCGGGAAAAAGTCGATTTCTTAGGTCAATATTTGCAACTCCCTTAGAATTCTCTGATATTAATTATATAGACCCTACACCCTACTTAGAAAGCTTAAAGGAAAAAGCAATTGATGTTTACCCTAGAAATTTTGGATTTCAAAATAGTTATGGAGGAAATTTAAAAGACTCTTTTTTAGATAAAGTTAATCTCCTTATCAATGAAAAATCTGTAGCTTCTAAAAACCAATTTAAAAATATTTTAGATACTCATTTAAAAGAAATCTCAAAGTTCCATATAACAGGAAATGCGACTCGGTTTTCAGAAATTTCATCTATTTACTCTAGAGAAAATAGGAATTTTTTAACAATAAATTCCTTTAACAATAAATTTTATATCCCTATTTTACGTGGAATGCGCCCTGTTACCGAGCAAGAGAATAAACAACCTTATATAGAACGTGCTCAAAAAGATTATTTCCCAAATAAAGACAAATTTGATTCTAAAAATATTATTACAGGTGAATGCTTATACCATGAACTTCAAATTCACTTGTTAGGTAAACCAAAACAGCGTGAGTTAATAAAAAATTATGAAGAAAAATTAAGTCAGTATTTTTTTGACAATGAACCCATCACGCTCATTCCATTCATAGGTAAAGATGATAACGGTCATGTCAATGATGTTGTACATATTAAAATTGGAGAAGATGATCAGTTTCCAATTCATAGATTAGGCGATGGTCTTCAGCAAGCAATCATTTTGACATACGAAGCATTTATTAAAAAAGAAGAAATACATGCTTTCTTCATAGAAGAGCCTGAACTGCATATGCACGCAGGTATGGTTCGTCAACTGATGAACTTCTACCTAAACGAAACACCTCATTATTATTTCTTTACAACGCACTCAAACCACTTACTCGATATGGCTGATGAATCTGATCAAGTCATGATTCAGAAATTTGTAAAGCAACCCAAAGTAGATAATCCAAGTAAATTTGATTTTAAAATTCATCGTTGTGACAGAGATCGTGACTTACTTGCTTCATTAGGTGTACGTCCTTCTTCTATTTATTTGGCTAACTGTACGATTTGGGTGGAAGGCATTACAGATCGACTGTATATCACTAAATATATGCAGAAATATTTAGATGTATTAAAACAAGAAGAAACTTTAGTGGTTGAAGGAAAACCTAATAATTTAGATTTATATAAATTTAGGTCATCAGATATTCAAAGATTAATGCCGAATTACCATTACACATTTGTAGAATATGCTGGTAGCAACTTAACGCATTGGGATTTTAGTGACGAATTTACTGATCATTTAGATGATTGCGGTATGAATGCTCTCTTAACTTCTAGTAGTGTGTTTCTTATAGCTGATGGTGATATTAAAACTAAAAATAAAGGCATGAGAGCTACAAGTTTAGAAGAAAAACTAGGAGAAAAGTTTTTCCTTTTAGAGTGTAAAGAAACTGAAAATACCCTGCCATCAAACATTATTTATCATGCTTGCCGTATTAAATTTTTAGGCTTAAATGGTGCTTTTCAGGATGATGAGACAAAAAGAAATGCTCTTTCCAATCATCTATCCATGGATGGTATGCAAGCAGATACCAAAGAAGGTTTTGATATTGTCACTCTAATAGAAGAACATGATTATTTTCATGCAAAAAATGGTATTGGTAAAATTCTTGATGACCAAATTAGAGTGGGTAATCCTAGAACCACTGATGACAAGCCTAAAAAATGTTTTTCTGATCAATCAGGCACTATTAAAGAAAAACTTAAATTTTGTCGCTTAGTTCTAACGGTTATGGATCATGTTGAATGGGAATTAACCGAATCTGCCAAAGAACTATGTGAAAAAATTTTCGAACACATTATTTCTGAAAACCCTTTACCAAATAAAAAGACCGCTTAAGCGGTCTTTTTATTCCTATCTCATCAAGCCACTGGCGCCAACGTAAACAACACCTGCCCCGTTTTTACCGTCTGCCCTTTTTCAATGGTAATTGCTTCAACCTTCATGCGTTCAGGTGCAATAATCGGAATCTCAATCTTCATTGCTTCAATGACCGCGAGCGTTGCACCTTCTTCCACAATATCGCCCGACTGACATTCAATTTTCCAAATTGAACCCGGCATGTGCGATTCCACTGCACAACCACCTTCAGGCACTTCAACGCCTTCACCATCATCCACCGTATCTAGGCTTTCAGAGACATATTCTGCAAGTCCTGCTTCATGCCAACGACGGCGCTCTGCATCAAAGTTAGCTTGTTGCACCGCTTTAAAGGCACAAATAGATTCTTGGTTTTCAGTTAAGAAGTCATTGTATTCTTTCAGATTCAATACACCTTCTTCAATCCGCAGTTTTAAACGACCTGCTTTAAAGTCTTCACGCATGTGCATCAACTCGGACTCAGACACTTCATAAAACTTAATTTGGTCAAAGAAGCGCAATAACCACGGCATACCTTGTTCAAAGTCGGGGTTTTTACGGTAGCGTGACCACATTTGCGAAGTGCGACCGACAAACTGATAGCCACCCGGACCTTCCATGCCATAAACGCACATATATGCACCGCCGATACCGACAGCATTTTCAGGTGTCCACGTACGTGCAGGGTTATATTTTGTGGTGACCAAACGCTGACGCGGATCAAGTGGCGTTGCTACAGGTGCACCCAAGTACACATCACCCAAGCCCATGACCAAATAACTGGCGTTATAGACCACATCTTTCACAGCTTGTTTGTCTTTTAAGCCATTAATACGACGGATAAATTCGATATTGTCCGGACACCACGGCGCATCAGGTCGTACCGTTTGCATATAACGCTCAGTGGCAAGTTGAGTTTGTGAATCTTCCCACGCAAGCGGTAAATACACGGTACGTGATGGTACTTGCATCTCAGTCACATCAGGCAGTTGCTCCTCTGCGACTTGAAGCATACGCAATAAATCCATCTGATCGAGTTGGGTCGAATCAAAATGAATTTGCAGTGAACGAATGCCCGGTGTCAGGTCAATAATGCCTTGAATATTTTGATCTTTCACCCATTGCATCAGCGCATGAATACGGAAACGTAGGTTTAAATCCAAAACCAACTCGCCATATTCAACCAACATATAGTTATTGCCCGCAGGACGATACACCACATCAGGCGTACCATTTTGACCTTTTAAGGTATCTAAAATGGCAGATTTCAGCGTACTGATTTCAGGATAAAATGCTTCATCAAAAGTCACCGCTTGCGTATCTTGGGCAGTTAATTGTGCATGATATTTTTCGTTCAGCAATTTCGCTTGATGATAGCTGAGAGGTACAAATTTGACTTTATCGCCGGCTTTGAGCTGACCCAATTTCCATAATTCAGAATTGATCACCACCGCAGGACACACGAAACCACCGAGGCTTGGGCCATCTGGACCTAAGATAATTGGCATATCCCCAGTAAAGTCGATGGCACCAATCGCATAAGCATTGTCGTGAATATTGGATGGATGCAGACCCGCTTCGCCACCGTCCTGACGAGCCCATTCTGGTTTTGGACCAATCAAACGGATACCAGTACGGCTGGAGTTGAAGTGAATTTCAAACTCGTTGGCAAAGAAGGTATCAATGTCGTTTTTGGTAAAGAAATCAGGCGCACCATGTGGACCGTACATCACCGCAATTTCCCAAGAATTGGAAAATGTTGGGATTTGATCTTCTATTAAGGCTTTCACGTCATCAGATGTAAATGCCGTGATTGGAAGCATATCGCCAATCAGTAAATTACGCCCCGCATGACCGCCAAACTGACCCAAGGTAAAAGTCGCTTGTGAGCCTAAATATTCAGGCACATTCAGACCACCTTTAATCCCGATATAAGTACGGCAACCTGTGGCGATCTTGCCACATTTCAGCGTCTGACCTTTACGCACATTCACAGTTTGCCACATCGGGACAGACACACCATCCAACGTCGATGGCATATCACCACCTGCCAAGACAATTTGGCTATCGCAATGGAATTTTAAACTTGGTCCTTGGAGTGTACATTCTAGCCCTGCGGTATTCGGTGCATTGCCCAACAATTGGTTCGCCACATTTAAAGACAGTGGATCAATCGCACCGGATGGTGGCACACCGACATCCCAATAGCCCAAACGACCTGTGACATCTTGCACAGCGGTTTGAATACCCGCTTGTAACACTTCAATTTTTTGGGTTTTCCACTCGAATGTATTCAAAAAGCGTGTAGTTTGCGTGCCTGCTTTAAATACATCGCAGTCGATAATGTTTTGTAGATATTCAAGATTGGTTTCAATGCCGGCAACTTGGGTTTCAGCCAATGTTTCGGTCATGGCTTGAATTGCTGATTCACGATCATCTGCTGTGACAATGATTTTGGCAATCATCGGGTCATAGAATGATGAGACATTTGAACCTGTTTCTACCCAAGTTTCATTACGCGCATTGGCATCAAATTCAACGTGAGTCAAAAGTCCAGCACTTGGTTGGAAGTTTTTTATTGGGTCTTCAGCATAAAGACGCACTTGAATCGAATGACCTTGAGACTCAAGTGTTGATGTAGGTGCAACCCAATCGCTACTGCCTAAAGTCACCATCCATTCCACTAGATCGACACCAAAGACTTGCTCGGTTACACCATGCTCTACTTGTAGACGGGTATTCACTTCCAAGAAATAGAATTCTTGGGTGTCGGTATCCATCACAAATTCAACCGTACCTGCCGAACGGTAATTCACCGATTGCATTAATTGAATCGCAACATTTTGGATGTAGGCACGTTGTTCATCGTTTAAGTGTGGTGCAGGCGTTTCCTCAATGACTTTTTGGTTACGACGTTGCACCGAACAATCACGCTCGCCCAGTGCTAGAACTAAACCGTTGCCATCACCAAAGATTTGCACTTCGATATGACGAGCATTTTGTACGAATTTTTCTAAGTAAAGGCCTGCATCTTTAAAGTTGGCTTGCGCTAAATAAGACACGGTTGCATAAGCTTCTTTCAGCTCCTCCGCATTCCACACCAAACGCATGCCGATACCACCACCGCCTGCGGTACTTTTCAGCATTACAGGATAGCCAATACGTTCCGCTTCAAGCAGTGCTTCGGCTTCGTCTGCCAACAACTGACTGCCCGGAAGTAATGGTACATTGGCTTGAATTGCTAATTCACGTGCAGTATGTTTGAGACCAAAAGCTTTCATTTGCTCGGCATTTGGCCCTAAGAACACAATGCCTTGCGCTTCACACAGATTACAGAATTCGGCATTTTCAGACAGGAAACCATAGCCCGGATGAATCGCTTGCGCACCGGTATATTTGGCCACTTCTAAGATCTTATCGACATTCAAATAGCTTTGGCTCGCAGGTGCATCGCCAATAAAGACCGCTTCATCGGCTAAAGTCACATGTAAAGAATCACGATCCGCTTCTGAATACACCGCAACCGATTGAATGCCTAATTTTTTAAGGGTACGAATGACACGACACGCAATTGCACCACGGTTGGCGATGAGAACTTTATTAAACCCATATTTTAAAGTCATAGTCTTATACCTCGCCTTCACGGACAATCAGTTGAATTTTTGTTGGGTTATAGGCATTACATGGGTTATTCAGTTGTGGGCAGTTTGAGATCAACACAATCAAATCCATCTCAGCTTTAATTTCCACATATTTGCCCGGTGCAGAAATCCCATCATCAAATTTCAGGTGACCATCTGAAGTTACAGGTACATTCATAAAAAAATTAATATTTGGACCGATATGGCGCACATTCAGACCATGCTTTTTCGCAATCGGATGTTGTGACAATGCAATCATGAAATTGTTACGGCAACTGTGCATTGGATATTTATCATGCGCATAACGAACCGTGTTACTTTCACATGAACATGCACCGCCTAAAGTATCGTGGCGACCGCAATTGTCATCGTTTATAGTGGCGATTTTATTGCCAAAGTTGGTATATAAAGTCGTACCTTTTTCTAGATAAATTTGACGGTTCATCGCCAAAGTATCGGTTGCGCTATAACGCTCTTCAGGGTTATGTGCGGAAATAAACAAAGTATCCACCGCCTGGTTGCCTTCAAGGTCAACGATACGGAAGTACTGGCCTTTTTTGACTTCGCACATCCACGCTTCGCCGGCAGGACATACTTCGCTCAGTACTGATTTTTCATGATTTTGTGTTGGGTTTACGAGTGCAGTCATGATCATTCCCCTTAAGCAGTTAAAGCGTAGTAGCGATTATTATTTTGGAACGCGCGCTGATTTTGCGGGCATGAGTCACGGCAGACATCGGTCTGTTGTAGCGGAAGAGCTTTAAACAGTGATAGTTGAATATCGGCTGGTGCATATTCAGTCGAATTGTCTAAAGCATGTGGTGCGCTGGATAAAAACACCAAACAACCCATTTCAAAGCGCAGTTCAATTACCTGATCAGTATTGTCAGATGCGACATAAGCTAGATTGCCATTGTCATCTGGTTGAACTTTTGAGAATAAATTGAGCGTATTGCTAAGATCAGTCGCGGATAAACCAAATTTAGTCATCTCAAGTAATAAGCTGTCTTTAGCATTGCGGTACATGTCATTACGGGCATCTTGGAAGGTTTTCATGCCAAACTGTGCTTCAATTTGCGGTGCGGTACTTGGTGCACAAAAAGCATCGTTCCAACCGTGATCATCTTTCACAATTGAAACCATCGCGCGTCCAAGATCAGACGCTAAAATATGCCCTGTGCTTAAAAATGCTGTGTGTTGACCTTTGAGGCTATCAGGCATGTTATAGGCTTCAAGCTTGTCTTCGCTATTCACACAAAACAGTGAAACATTGGCATTTGTGCCCAAGGATTTAAGTTGTAATACTGCGCCACGTTGAATGCGCGCAGACCAGTGATGGCCACCCGGTAAAAGTTCAGTCCACAGTGCGGAATCTTCGTGATAAGTAGTTGTGCTCATAACAGCCTCTGCATCTAACTTGTACGGTTTACCTCCCGGGCTTTTATCCCTCCGTGTAGCTTGAGTGTGACACTTAAGCCGTGAACTCTCGGTCTCAGACGCAGTCGTTTAAAAAATAACTGCCGGAACCCTAGATCACTTTGTCTATGACAGAGTTAATGCAAAGGCTGTGCCAAATTGGTAATACTATTTTTTGGTTTGGTAATACTTTTTTGAGCTGAGGTTGATCATTTCAGGTGCAAGGCTCTGAAAAAGGCATCAAGATGTATCAAAATAAAAAATCCCGGCTTGAACCGGGAGTTTTAAAATCTAGAGATGAAGATTGAATCAAGCCTTCCATGCTGCAAGCTTATTTACTTAAAATCTCATGCAGCATATTACGTAGCCATTGATGGCTGGTTTTATGATGACAGGACATATGCCAATACTGCTTTACAGAATAGGTCGGGAACGCAATCGGTGCCTCAAAAATCTTGAGATTGCCACGTGATAATAAAACTTCACTCAAATAATAAGGCACGGTCGCAATCGCATCGGTTTCCTGTACCACCAGTCCTACCCCCAGATAACTTGGCAAACGCATGAGAATGTCACGCTTAAGTTCCAGGTTCAGCAATTCATTTTCAATATGGTAATGCCCCATCCCGGCATCAATATCGATATGGGTTTCACGCAGATACTCTTCGGTCGTGATGCTGTCACCCGTTAGTCGCGGATGGTCTTTCGCCGCGATCACCACATAATACTGTTCAAACAGTTTCTGCTGATAAAAGCCATTCTCCAGATTGGGCAAGAAGCCCAAAGCCAGATCAATCTCACCATTGGCCATCTGATAACTGGTTTCCGAGGTAATCGGACGCACATTCAGACGGATATGGGACGCATGCTGCTTCAGATACTGTGAAATTTTTGGCAACAGTACCAGATGCGATACATCAGTCATTGCCAGTGTAAAGCGCTGCTGTGAAGTGACCTGATCAAAATTGATAGTAAAGTTATTAATGGCTTCAACTTTGCTCAGTGCTTCACTGACCAAGGGAAAGAGCTGTTTGGACAGGTCTGTCGGCAGCATTTCATTACCAATACGTAAAAATAAAGGATCACCATAATGCTGGCGAATTTTATTCAGCAGATTGCTCACCGCTGGCTGGCTCATATCTAAATGATCGGCTGCCTGAGATACGTTTTTAAATTTATAGACATAATAAAAAATACTGAGCAATTTACAGTCAAGTTCAAACACAGAAATACATTTCCTTTAACTTTCTCATCATTCGGACAGGTCTTTCATCCGCATAAGTCTATTGAGGGTCAGATTAAAATATAACACTTCGCCACTATTTTCAGGATTAAACTCGCTGTAATTTTCCGAAAAAAATACTTTTGCCAGATGAATAAATCCATTAAAAAGTACCTCAACAAGTACCTCAACGCAAAATTTCCAGCCCGGTTTGCTCAGGTCAGTTAAACATTTAAATCGTATGCGATATACTCAGCCACACCCAATAAATGGTAAAAATACAGAGAAATCTTATATGTTTCAGGATAAAAAGCTGGTCTGTTTTGATCTGGATGGTACGTTGATTGATTCTGTAGGCATCTGGAATCAGGTCGATGCAGCCCTGATTGATGAGCTCTCCAACAGAAAAGTCGATTTACATGAGATTCAGCAACAGCGCGATCTTCAACTTACCGCCTTGAGACATAGACCAGATCCTTATCTGGAATATTGTGGATTTTTAAAAGAACAATACGGTTTTGAACCAACTAAAGAAGAAGTAAAAAATCGTCGTTATAAAATTTCCCGACATTTTCTGGATGATATCGTCGAGTTAAAACCTCAGGCAGACCTCCTGATTCAGGCTTTAAAACAGCAACAGATATCACTGGCTTTGACCACCACCACCAGTTTATTCAATGTACAGCGCTATCAGGATAACAATCGAAATATTAACTCTAAAATCAGCTTTGATGAGGACTTTTCCTTGATTCTCACCCGTGAAAATGTCCAGAACATTAAACCTCATCCCGAAGTTTATCTGAATGTTTTGCAAGCCTTTAACCTTCGACCTGAGGAATGTCTAATTATTGAAGACTCTCTAGTCGGTGTAGAAGCAGCAAATCATGCGGGCATCGAGGTAGTGGGAATTTATGACCAGCACTCCGCTCATGAAATAGATTTGATCAAAGCCAAAGCAAATTATTATGTCGAAAATTTTGCTGAATTATTAAGTTCATTCAATAACAACATCCACTAAAAAAAGATGCCATGAAGCATCCTTGTTCATGACATCTTGAATACTATTTGTGGCTTAAAAATCTTGCTGACTATTTGGCTTTTTTATAGATTGAGCCTGAACCAACCAGATTTCCGGTTTTCTCATCGATTGCAAAATCGACCATACCTGCACCTGCGTTCAACTGAAGCATGCCATTTTCGTTCACTGCAGCGGGCATTGGATTCTTTTTCTCGGTTTTACCGGTTTCCTTATCTTTGATCGTATTGGTAATCAGATAATTTTCACCATTTTTTGAAATAACCAGAATATTTTCAAGTTTTGGATTTTCCACGGTGTTTTTCCAGTTGCCCTGATAATCTGGTGCGGGTGCTTCAGTGGTGTTACAAGCAGTTAAAAGTACTAATAATGGAATTGCTGAAAAATATTTAAGATGTTTCAAAACTGAGACCTTAAGTGTAACGACGCGGCCATTATAGAGAGAAGCCCTTAGGGCTGAAGCAGGTTGTTGTAGGCAAAGCGTTTCAGCAGTACTGGATCTGTTTTGCTTTCGTCATTTTTTGAAATCTGTATCCATATTTTATTCATAAACAGGAGGATTTTAATGATATTGAATCTGATAAAGGTCAAAAAAAAATTCCTCAATAGACCATCCAAATCTATTGAGGAGTACCAAAATGGTGAATAAGTAAAGCTTAAAAATTATGACAATAGTTTCGCTTTAAAGTAGTTGAATACAGATTTGGCAGCATGGGTTTTTTCAACCACCTGCTCAGTCCAGTGATTCGGTAGAGAACATTTAGCCAGACCTACCCACACTGTAGAAAACTGTTTCATGAAGCTGGCTTCGTTATAGTGAATACCATATTCTGCACAGAGCGCTTTGATTTTTGGCGCAACCTGCGCATAGCGATTGGCGGGCATGTCCGGGAATAGATGATGCTCAATCTGATGACTCAAATTACCACTCAAGATATGTAGCCAAGTTGTTCCACTAAAATTGCTCGAACCGCGAATCTGGCGTAAATACCACTCGGCACGGGTTTCATTGTCGGTATTGTCCATTTCAAAGGTTTCAGCATCTTCAGTGAAATGACCGTTAAAAATGACGGCAGAAGCCCATAGACTGCGAATCACATTGGCCACCGCATTTCCGGTAAATACCGGAATGGCATTTGGCCCGGCAATGATCGGGAAAAATACATAATCTTTTAACACCTGACGGCGCATTTTTTGGCGCAAAGGTGCTGCTTCTTCCCAGACTTCTTTCCAGGTCTTTGTTTTATAAGCAATCACATCTTCCAGATGCAGGCGTTGCAAGCCAACATACCATTCGAAAAATACCATTAACTGAATGCCCAGTGGAATATTAAACAGAAAGCGTGGTTCCCACTTTTGCGATTCACTGACCCGAATCAGACCATAACCGACATCATGATCCATTCCGACGATATTGGTATAGGTATGATGAATATAGTTGTGCGTATATTTCCAGTCATCGCCGGTTGAAATCGTATCCCAATCATAGGTCGCACCGTTCAGACTCGGATCGTTCATCCAGTCGAACTGGCCATGCATGACATTGTGACCGAGTTCCATATTTTCCACGATTTTGGAAAGACCGAGCAGACCTGTCCCCGCCAGCCATACCGGTGGCAACCAACCGGCAAACATCAGCATGCCACGTGAGGCAATTTCGCTATAGCGGACAAAGTTGCGGATTTTATAAATATATTCGGCGTCTTTTTCCCCCAGATCATCCATGACCTCGCGGCGGATCGCATCGACTTTGGCACCGAATTCCTCAATCTGTTCAGGACTAAGAAATTGGCTTTTGCTATGTCGTTTAAAATCAATTTGCATATTCATGGGAGCACCTTCTTATAGTTTAATTAATGGCTTATCAATAGTTTATAAATTAATCACCACAGGACTCACTGCCTGAGAAATGCACAGTTTGATCTGGGTATTATTACCATGATCAATTTCACCGGTCAGGACATTTCGTACCGAACCACTGACCTTGGTACAGGAACAGGTGTTGCAGATGCCCATCCGGCAGCCATGCGCTGGTCGCAAGCCCGACTTTTCGGCACTTTCCAGTAAATTGGACTGCGCCTGAAACTCTTGCTGCGATCTTAAAAACTGTACCGGCTGTGCTTTAATTTTTTCATCGACCACAACCTGGAAATATTCCGAATGAAAATTGGATTTCAATTCCAGTTTATCAACGATGCGAAGTGAGGCCTTCATCATCCCGGCGGAGCCACAAGCATAAATTTTTCGTTCTGCAAAGTCTGGCACCAGCTTTTGCAATAAGCTCTGGGTCAGATGCTGCTGGTGTTCCACAGTATTGAAATGGTGATATTTCAAGTTTGGATGCATAAGAGCCAATGTTTTCAGTTCAGCATGAAAGGCATCATCTCGAGTGAAATAAATCAGGTCGATCTGTTCCAGAGATTGAATGACTGCTTTTTGCAGCAAGGAGTAAATGGCCGTAATCCCACTGCCTGAAGCCAGGAATAAAATCGGCTGCGTGGATTTTTGCAATGTGAACTCGCCTTGCGGCTGAGATATTTCGACCACCGCACCAATTTGCATCAGGCTTAGGGCACGTGACACTTTGCCCTGCTGTTTAACCGCAATGATCAGATCGCCATTTTTCAATACAGTGACCACAGAATAATGTCGCTGATGACGTACGCCATCAAGTCTGACAGTCACTGCAATATTCTGGCCGGCCTGAAATGACTTGGCTTTAAAATTATGATTTGGACGTAAGTGAATCTTGAAAAAGTCAGGGCTGATGGCTTGAATGCCCATAACGGCAGCCTTAACTTTTTTGATTGCCCAGGTTGGATGGATTTTTTCACCAATAAAATCAATGAAATCTTCCCGGATCCAATGCGGCTGATAGGTTGGCATGCTTGTCATTTTTATCCCCTTATCCGCAGACAGTTTCATTAATGTACAACTGTCTAATTATTATATTGCTCAGGATAAAGAATTCTCACATTCAGACCATGTCAATACAGGTCAAATTATGTGCCTAAGCCATATAATATGACTTTTTGTCGGACAATATCGTCTAAAAGTAGCGATCAAGGCGATATGGATTGAGAAAAAGCATTTTTAAACAGACAACGCTGCTTAGCCTGTACATAAAAAAACTGACCTCTATTCGAGATCAGTTTTTTGACTTCATATTGGGATTTTCAGATTAAATGGCGCGTTAACCTACTGCCTGCTCCAAAAGTATTGCCCCATATAATTCACGCAGATCCTTTTTCAGCATTTTACCAGTACCACTGAGTGGAATCGCATCAACAAATACGACTCGGTCTGGAATCTGCCATTTGGCTACCTTGTCCGCATAATATTCCAGCAGATCAGTTTCACTCAGCTGGCTGTCCGGCTTTTTAATGGCAATCAATACCGGGCGCTCATCCCATTTAGGATGCTGGGCGGCAATCACGGCAGCCATCGCAATTTCCGGATGTCCCATGGCAATATTTTCCAGCTCCACCGATGAAATCCATTCTCCGCCAGACTTGATTAGATCTTTAGAACGATCACTGAGTTTCATAAAGCCATCCTGATCCAGCGTAGCAATATCGCCGGTATCAAACCAGCCATCATCAGTCAGTGCAGACTCTTCCTTGCCGAAATAATGGCTGATGACCCAATGCCCTTTGACCTGTAAATTTCCTGTGGTCTGTCCATCACGTTCAATTTCATGCGTCCCTTTTTCTGCATCAGTCAAACGTAGGTCAACCCCGAATGGCGGACGGCCTTGGGACAGCCGAATCTGTAATTTTTCTTCATCAGAGAGATGCAAATGTTTGGTCTTGAGCTGATTCGCTGTACCCAATGGACTAATTTCCGTCATGCCCCAAGCATGGATCGTTTCACAATTAAACTGTTCTTTGAACGCTCTTAGCATGGCCGGTGGACATGCAGATCCACCCACTACATTCCGTTTTAGGCTTTCCAGTTTGGAACCTAACTGATTTGCGGCTGCAATCAAACCTTGCCAGATGGTCGGTACGCCAAGTGCTACCGAAACCTGATAAGTATCAATCAGGTTAACCAGACTGGTGCCATCCAGACCCGGTCCAGGAAGAACCAAAGTGCATCCCACCATCGCAGCGGCATACGGTGTGCCCCACGCATTCACATGGAACATCGGCACCACAGGCAACATAATGTCGGCAGCCGAGACATTTAAGGAATCAGGTAAAATGATGGCATAGCTATGTAATACCGTAGAGCGATGGCTAAACAGCACACCTTTGGGATTGCCCGTGGTTCCTGATGTATAACACAGAGAGCTTGCCGAGTTTTCATCAAGTGTTGGCCACTCAAAATCTGCATTTTGGCCGGCAATCAGATCATCATAAAATTGTACTTCTGGTATCGCTTCTGTAACTGCCGGATCAGCTGCATCCAGACAGATAAAATGCTCGACTGAGCTCAACAGCGCTTTCACGGCTTTAATTAAAGGGACAAATGTTTTATCGAACAGCACCACGCGATCCGCAGCATCATTCATAATAAAAATCAGCTGTTCCGGAAATAAGCGCGGGTTAATGGTATGACAGACCAGGCCACTCCCAGAAATGGCATACCAGGACTCTAAATGGCGATGATTATTCCAGGCAATAGTCGCGACCCGATCTCCCTGCGCTAAGCCGAGTTGTTGTAATGCATTGGCAAAACGTTTCGAGTTTTGGTGAATTTCTCCCCAATTGGTCACTGTAATACTGGTATCGGTATTTTTGGAAATTACCTCGGTATCGGCATGATAGCGTCCTGCATGTTCAATCATGCTGCTGATCAGTAAAGGCTGAAACATCATATTTCCGAGCATTCTCCACTCCTTTGTGCTTGTTATTGGTCCGTATTTGCGTATCGTTGTTATAGTTGCATGATGGCTCGGTCTGAAACCGTAACTTACTTTTTATCATCATGTGGATTGAATTTAGCAAGGAAATCTAACTTTGTAAGTATCGAATTGTGACAAATTAAGCCAAGTGACTGAGGCGTATAAAAATGGGAATATGATTTATGTAGAGATAAAATTTCCACAGAAAATTTGAGACCTGATTTTCACTTTAATTGTCTTGCATCAAGACTCAAGCTTAAAAATAGAATGTCAATAATCCTATTCCTCCCTTTTGTTATATTAAGCATCCTAAAATATGCTATAAATCAAAATAATTAGAACAGTTTTAGTTCAAGAAAGTGTATGTATAAGTCTGAAAAACTGGCACAGAATATCCGTCAGATGATTGAAAACGGTGTATGGAAGGCACATGAAAAATTACCTTCACTTCGCGAACAGACCCAATTATCTGGTTATAGCCTGATGACGGTACTCAATGCTTATCAGGAACTTGAAGCACAAGGGCTGGTCTATGCCAAAGACAAATCAGGCTATTACGTTGCAGAACACACTCAAGCGCTGCTCAATAACAAACAGTCCGTCCAGATTGGTTTAAATCCTAAAATTCAAATCAATTCGGTGGTATTTAATTATTTAAAATCGACTCAGTCAGCCGAGATTGTGCCTTTTGGTTCTGCCTTTCCCAATGCAGAGCTGTTATATAACGCTAAATTTATGCAGATTCTGGCGCAGCAGGCCAAAAGAAAAAGCAGTTATAACAATCAGAACCATATGCCGCCTGGTAATCAGGACTTGCGGCAACTGATTGCCAACCGTTATCAATTGCAAGGGATTACCTGCAATCCAGATGACATTGTCATTACATCCGGCGCACTAGAAGCACTGAATCTGTCTTTACAGGCCTTAACCCAACCCGGTGATTTTATTCTGCTACAGCAAACCATATTTTATGGTGCCTGGCAGGCAGCCGAGCGTCTGGGATTACAGGTGATTACGATTCAGGAACATCCACAGTTTGGCTTTGATCTGGAATCATTTGAACAGGCTTTAAAACAGTATCCGATCAAGGTGTGCTGGCTGATGCTGAATGCCCATAATCCGATTGGCTTTACCGTCAGTTCTGAAATCAAACAAAGAATTGCGGAACTCTTGTATGAATATCAGGTGTATTTAATCGAAGATGATGTTTATCAGGAATTAAATTATGGTGCAGCCAAGCCGTTACCCGTTAAATATTTTGATCAACATCAGATGGTTTTGCACTGCGCCTCATTTTCGAAAACGCTGGGGATGGGTGCACGCGTCGGTTGGGTGTATGCCGGCCCATTTTCCGATGCCATTCAGCACTTACAGCTCATGAGCACTTTAACGGTCAGCCCCTTACTGCAAAATGCACTGGTCGAGTTTATTTCACATCATCATTATGAAAAACATTTGCGGCATTTAAGGCAGCATCTGGAAAAATATAAAAAGAAATTTTATCAGGAACTCAAAGCACGTTTGGGAAGCATCTGTGAAATTTATTATTATTCCAGTGGTTATTTTCTCTGGATTGAATTACCTAAAGAAGTTGATGCCCAGCAGCTCTATGAACAATTGCTTCAACAACATATTTCAGTTGCCCCTGCACTGCTATTTAAGCCTGAGCCTACCAGCCAACATTATATTCGGCTGAATTGTTCGTTTGAATGGACAGCCAATATTGAAAATGCAGTCAATCTGCTGGCAGAAACCATTCTTCAAAATAGCAAAAGCGCGGATTAATTCATCCACGCTTCTGTTACAGATCAGACTCTCTCATTGAAAGAAGTCTTAGAAGTTGTAAATAGCAACCGCATTAATTCGGTTGTCTTCACCTGTAGTGCTGCCATTTGGTGTAGCAGCACCCAATGCTTCACGTTCGCCATAGACATATTCCAGGCCGAAACTCAGCGGTTTTGTAGGGTTATAGAACACATTGGCCCAAGCCTGCCAAAGGTCTTTGTTCACTGCTGTTAGATTCAGACCAGGAGCAGCAAGATATCCATTATCTTGGTCGAAATTCATATAACCATAGCCTATAGTACCACGCAATTTATCATTAAACTGCTGCGTTAGACCGACTGTAATCGAGTCGAATTCACTCTGTAGAAGATCTCCATTAGCAGCTGTAACGACACCTGGATTGGCGTAAGAGACAAAACTGCTATCACCTTTGACATGATAATAATCTGCCTTAAAGCTGGTGCCTGGAACAAACTCGTATTTGGCACCTAAACCTACACCCCATGCCATTTTTTCATCTTCATTGACACGCTTTTCATTCCCCATCGCACGGGCACTGACTGTAAGATTATCAGCAAATTTATGATTTAAACGTGCTGTTAAAGCAGGTAGGCGCTGTTTAATACCAGTAATGGTTGCATCTTTTGGATCTTCTACTGCAAATACCAGATTGGTTTCAGGACTGATTGTGCTGGTATAACGAACTTGTGGCGTCCGTTTAATTGAACCGCCAGCGTAAACCAATGCATCTACAGTTTCCGGAATATAATCTGGCACTGCAAAGTTCGACCAGGTTTGACCGATCAACCAGTTGGCATAGCTGATATAGGCATGACGGATACGCAAGTTATCAAAGCTTGCGCCGCCCAGAAAATCTACTTCAACTTTACCGCTTAAAGCTTTATCTCCAGCACCGACTGGTGCTTTAAAATCCATGCCTAAACGGGTTGCAGCCAGAGTAGATTTAAATTCATCACTACGCTCACCGACACCTTCTAAAGGTACCGCATTAATCTGGTTATACATACGTGCTGCTGAACCACCTTCAGCCTGATAAGAGGCATCGGCACGAATATTTCCATAAAGATTAAATTCGGCACCACTGGCAATTTTCATTACTGGTTTGCTTGCTGGAGCAGGTGTTGCTGCAACATGTGCAGTGACCACGGCCGTCTGTCTTTGCTGTTGCTCAACCAGTGCGCGTAAGGCCTGAACTTCCTGGCGCAGTTGTTCAATTTCCTGCTGATTCGACTGAGCTGAAGTTTGTGCTTGAGTCGATAAGCTGATGCCCCCTAAACTCATTGCCATCATGCTCATCAGAACTGTGCGTTTGAATGTGATTGTTGGTTGATTAAATAATTGTGTCGTGTTCATCCTAAACTCGCTTTTTATTATGCGTTTCGATTCTAGCAACAGATCACCACCCGTTACGATGGCGATCTATATCATTGGGAATATTATCTTTATTGATTGAAATCTAACTTAATGTGTCGCTTCTTTTGCCAATGAATTCGGCTTCACATCAGGTGTTGCAAGGGCTTGGCCATCTACGGAAGTTTTTAAGTTCACCAGGAAAATTGCCAGCGCAGCGATTACACCAGGAATCGCAATTGCAAAGAAGTTCATTTGATGCGGTAAATTCATGGTTAATAAAGCACCAGTGAGTACCGGCCCAACAATTGCACCAATACGTCCAATACCTGATGCCCAGCCCATACCGGTAGAACGTACCGTCGATGGATAATACTGCGCCACAAAAGTATAGAGCAGAATTTGTGAGCCAATCGTTGCAGCGCCTGCTACAGCAATCAAGGTATACAACACGAATTGTGGACTGTTAAAACCAAGCAGAATCAATGCAATGGCACCACATAAGAACATGATAGTCAGCACTTTTTTGATATGGAATTTATCTGCGAGATATCCACCACCAATTGCACCTACCATTCCACCAATATTCAGGGCGAACAGGAAGATCATACTTGCACCCAGCGAGTAACCTGCCTGAATCATCAGTTTTGGCAACCAGCTACCCAAGGCGTAGACCATCAACAGGCACATAAAGAATGCCAGCCAGAACATAAAGGTACTGAAGCTACGGCCTTGTTGAAAGAGTGCTTTTAATGGTGCCTCATCCCCTTTTTGTACTTCATTCAGTACAAACTGGGTGTCACTGGTGATGACCTGTGTCGGAGAGATCTTTTGAATAATAGTGTGTGCTTTGGCCGTCTGTTGTTTGTTCGTCAGGTACATCAGGGATTCTGGCAGATATTTCCATAGAATCGGCAAGATGAGCAATGGAATGCCGGCAAGCAGGAACATGATTTTCCAGCCAAATTGCGGCACCAACCATGCACCGAGTAGCGCAGAAGTCATCCCGCCAATGGCATAACCACTAAACATCAGGGCAACCAATGTACTGCGGATACGTTTAGGTGCATACTCGGTCATCAAAGCGACCACGTTAGGCATGACCCCGCCAATACCCAAACCGGCCAAGAAGCGCAAGATTCCAAATTCGATTGGTGATGTGGCAAAGGCACCAATGAATGTGAAGCCGCTAAAAATAGCCACACAGATCATGATGGTTTTTTTACGGCCGAGTTTATCGGACAATGTACCGAAACTCATGGCACCAAACATCATTCCGAATAAGGCAGTACTGGCCAGCATTCCAGCTTGCACTGCACTTAACGACCATTCTTGCATCAGCAGCGGCAATGCCACCCCATAGATGACCAGGTCATAACCGTCAAAAATAATGATCAGCAAACACCAGATCAAAACACCCCAATGAAAAGGTGTGAACTTTGCTTCATCGATCAGCGTATTTATATTCACTTTATTTGTAGACATCTTCACCTCCTAATTGTGAAGTTCAATTTATGAGATTCACAATGCAGAAGATGTCCATAAATGTCCAAAACTGAATAGGCATACTTCTATACCTATAAAGTCTGCCTTCAAGAAAAGGCTTTATTTACTATGCCTTAATGATATTCATCCAAATAAAACGACTTTAATTCAGTCATTAAATAATAATTTCACCTATTTTATATAGCATCTAAAAAGTTTTTAATCTTGTTTAAAACACCGCACGATCATATTTAATCGCTTCAAGATCATAGACCTGATAGACCGCATCAAACAGATAACGAATATATTCACTTTCATCCATATTACGAATCGCCATAAAGACCGGACTGACCGCAAATTCATCTAATAAAGGGATAAAGTTTAAATGAGCTAGACGAATATTCTGGGCACTTTCCGGCACGATACAAACACCCTCTCCAGCAGCCACAAAGCCAAGTGCCAGTTGCAATTCACTGACTGCACGGATATTTTTCGGTTCCAGTCCATACTCGGAAAATATACCGCGTACCTGGGTAGAAAAATTAGCCTTACCATTATTCGGGTATAAAAAGAGTGGCTGATCCACCAGTTCAGCCAAGTTCACGCCATCTCGTTGCGAAAGAAAATGGCTGGAATGTGCCGCGACCATCAGCCGTTCTTCACGCAGCAACACCCGTTTCACTGCCGGATCTGAAATCCTTAAGCGTCCAAAACCGACATCAATCCGCCCTTCTTTAAGTGCCTGAATCTGCTCTGAAGTATTCATTTCAACCATCTCAATTTTGAGCTGGGGATGTTGCTGCTTAAATAGAAACACAATACGCGACAGCAAGCCGAACAATAAAGAGCCGACAAAACCAATGCTAATGGTGCGATCCGCGATACCAATCCGCTTGGTCATCGATTTGATTTCTTCCGCATTAGACAAAAGTTTAACCGCATGCTGGTAGAAGAATTGACCTGCTTCTGTGGTCTTAAGCGGTCTGCTCCCTCTTTCAAAGAGCTGAATATCCAGTTCCTGTTCCAGATTTTGTATCTGTCTGCTTAAAGGTGGCTGAGCAATAAACAGTTTTTCTGCCGCCTTGGTAAAACTTTGTTCTTCGACGACGGCAACGAAGTAACGCAAATGTCTGAGTTCCATGGCTCTAAATACCTTTAAAGTATAAAAAAATGCTAAATCGATCTTAGACCAATCAACATTATTCTTTTAAGGTATATCAAGTCAAAGCATTAAAGCAAGAATGTGAACCCGTATTATGTATAAGTCAGTTGAAACCTTGCTGGTAGAAATTCCAACCATTCGCCCTCACAAGATGGCAGTGGCGACGATGCAAACCCAGACGCTGGTATTGGTCAAAATCACCACTGAAGATGGTTACATCGGTTGGGGTGAAGCAACAACGATCGGTGGCTTAGGTTATGGTGATGAAAGCCCGGAAAGCGTAAAAGTTAATATTGAAACTTATTTTGCGCCTCTTTTAAAAACATTATCCGGTTTAAATGTTGCACAGACATTACAAGCAATTAAAAAGAATATTAATGGTAACCGTTTTGCCAAATGTGCGATTCAGACTGCACTTTTAGACATTCAGGCACAACGTTTAGGTTTGCCATTAAGCGAAGTCCTCGGTGGCCGCTTACGTGACAGTATTCCAGTTCTTTGGGTATTGGCTTCTGGAAATACCGAAAAAGATATTGCTGAAGCAGAGAAAATGGTTGCGGCAAAACGCCACAACATTTTCAAACTGAAAATCGGTTCGCGTCCGGTAGAAGAAGATGTTGAACATGTTTTGGCAATTAAGAAAGCCTTAGGCAAAGACGTTTCGATCCGTGTCGATGTGAACCGTGCCTGGTCAGAACTGGAAGCCATTAAAGGCATTCAGTTATTGCAAGATGGCGGTGTTGATCTGATTGAACAGCCATGTGCAATTGATAACCTGGACGCCATGCGCCGTCTGACCCGACGTTTTGATGTTGCCATCATGGCAGACGAATCGTTAATGGGCCCGCACTCAGCGTATGAGATTGCCAAACAAAACGGTTCATCTGTTTTTGCAGTCAAAGTTGCCCAGTCGGGTGGCCTGATTGAAGGTTGCGAAGTAGGCAAGATTGCCAAACTTGCAGGTATTGACCTGTATGGCGGCACCATGCTGGAAGGCCCGGTAGGCACAATTGCTTCGGCACATGTGTTCTCTACTTTTGAAAGTCTGGCGTTCGGTACCGAGCTGTTTGGTCCTCTACTGCTGACTGAAGATATTTTGAAAACCCCACTCAACTATCAAAACTTTGAACTTGAGATTCCGAAAGGACCAGGTCTGGGGATTGAGTTGGATGAAAACAAGATTGACAACTTGCGTCGTCAGTAATTAGGAGAAACCCATGCTTTTTCACGTACGTATGGATGTAAACATTCCACGTGATCTGCCAGTTGAACAGGCAAACGAAATTAAGGCTGTTGAAAAGGCTTATTCACAGGAATTACAGCGTCAAGGCAAATGGCGTCATATCTGGCGCATCACGGGCCAGTACTCAAACATCAGTATTTTTGATGTTGAAAGCAATGAAGAGTTGCACAACCTGTTACAAGGCTTGCCTCTCTATCCTTATATGAACATTGAAGTAATGGCATTAAACCGTCACCCATCTTCAGTTCGAGATGACGACAGTTGATTGAATGAGCGGATTGGGAGTCACTGGATTCCCCTTCCAAATCGAAAACAGAGGGTACCTCAACAAGGATTGTGGCCAGCCAGTTTTAGCCAGCCAATGTAAATGCTAAACAGCCTGCCACCAAAAAATGTATACATACTTCAGGAGCAATAGTATGAATCGCCAAGAAATTGATGCACTTGTTAAAAAAATGAATGTCGACACAGCGACGGGTCCTGTCGATGAACGTGTACAACAGGTTGTTGTGCGTTTATTGGGTGACCTTTTCCAAGCGATTGAAGACCTTGATATCTCACAATCTGAATTGTGGAAAGGTCTGGAATATTTGACTGATGCAGGTCAAGCCAATGAATTGGGTCTTTTGGCGGCAGGTTTAGGTCTAGAGCACTATTTAGATTTACGTGCAGATGAAGCAGATGCCAAAGCAGGCATTACTGGCGGTACGCCACGTACCATTGAAGGTCCGTTATATGTCGCTGGTGCACCGGAATCGGTAAGCTTCGCACGTATGGATGATGGTTCTGAAGAAGGCAAAATCCCGACTTTAATCATTGAAGGTACAGTAAAAGATACAGAAGGCAACCTCATTGAAGGTGCTAAAGTTGAAATCTGGCATGCCAACAGCCTGGGTAACTACTCATTCTTTGACAAGTCACAGTCTGACTTTAACTTGCGTCGCAGCATTATTACTGCTGCCGATGGTCAATATACTGCATTAACCACTATGCCAGTCGGTTATGGCTGTCCTCCAGAAGGCACGACTCAATTTGTTCTAGACAAACTTGGTCGTCACGGTAACCGCCCTTCTCACGTGCATTATTTCATCTCTGCACCGGGTTACCGCAAATTAACCACGCAATTTAACATCGAAGGCGACAAGTACCTTTGGGATGACTTTGCATTTGCAACCCGTGATGGTTTGGTCGCGACTGCTGTTGATGTAACAGACGAAGCTGAAATTGCAAAACGTGGTCTGAATAAACCATTCAAACACATTCAGTTCAATGTTGAACTTGTGAAAGAACAAGCTGCAGCACCATCGACTGAAGTTGAACGTCGCCGCGCAAGCGCTTAATGAGCTCATGATAAGGAACCGAGATGTCAATTTAATGACATTTCGGGGACTTGCCTTAATTTGGAAAGTCGGAGAAAGGACATGCCTCGTATTCCCGTAATTAACACCAGCCATTTAGACCGCATTGACGAATTACTGGTTGATGATTATGAATCTGGTGAATTTAAACTACACCGTTCAGTATTTACAGACCAGGCCCTGTTTGACCTTGAGATGAAATACATCTTTGAAGGCAACTGGGTTTATCTCGCACATGAAAGCCAGATTCCAAACAATAACGACTTCTATACTACCTATATGGGTCGTCAGCCGATCATCATTGCGCGCAACCGTCAAGGTGAACTCAATGCAATGATCAATGCCTGTTCACACCGTGGCGCACAACTTTGTCGTCATAAGAAAGGCAATAAAGCAACTTATACTTGCCCTTTCCACGGTTGGACATTTAACAATTCGGGTAAATTGCTCAAAGTTAAAGACCCTTCTGATGCAGGATATTCAGACTGCTTCAACAAAGACGGTTCTCATGATCTTAAGAAAGTGGCACGTTTTGAAAGCTATAAAGGTTTCCTGTTTGGCAGCTTAAATCTGGATGTTCCTTCTCTGGAAGAATACCTGGGCGAAGCGACCAAAATCATTGACATGATCGTGGATCAGTCTGAACAAGGTCTGGAAGTTTTACGTGGTTCTTCGACTTATACCTATGAAGGTAACTGGAAGTTGACTGCTGAAAACGGTGCTGATGGTTATCATGTGTCTGCTGTACACTGGAACTATGCTGCAACGACTCAGCAACGTAAAGAAAAAGAGGCTGGCGACAACATCCGTGCGATGAGCGCAGGTGCATGGGGCAAACAAGGCGGTGGTTCTTACGGCTTTGAACACGGTCACATGCTACTTTGGACTCAATGGGCTAACCCGGAAGACCGTCCTAACTTTGCCAAGAAAGATGAATACACTGCGCAATATGGCGAAGCCATGGCGAAGTGGATGATTGAACGTTCACGTAACCTGTGTATCTATCCAAACGTTTATTTCATGGATCAGTTCGGTTCACAAATTCGTGTCCTACGCCCGATTTCTGTCGATAAGACTGAAGTGACCATTTACTGTATCGCACCTGTGGGTGAAGACAAGGAAGCACGTACCCGTCGCATTCGCCAGTACGAAGACTTCTTTAATGCTTCAGGTATGGCGACTCCGGATGACCTGGAAGAATTCCGTGCCTGTCAGGCGGGTTATGCCGGTATTGCGCTTGAATGGAATGATATGAGCCGTGGTGCAAAACACTGGATTCAAGGTCCGGATGATGCAGCCAATGAAATTGGTTTGAAACCAAAACTTTCAGGCATCAAAACTGAAGACGAAGGTCTATACCTGGCTCAGCATGAACACTGGTTACAACTGATGAAAGAAGCGATTACTTCTGAAAAAGAACTTGCTGCAACTGAAGGAGAAAACGCATGAGCGCGATTACTTTAGAAAACATTGCTCAATTCCTCTACAAAGAAGCGCGCTTTCTGGATGATGAACAATGGGATGACTGGTTACAGTGTTATGCCCCATCAGCAGAATTCTGGATGCCGTCTTGGGATGATGATGACAAATTGACAACAGACCCAGAGTCTGAAATCTCTTTGATTTATTACCCTGACCGTCAAGGTTTAGAAGACCGTGTATTCCGTATCAAGACTGAACGTTCTTCTGCAACCATGCCCGACACCCGTACCAGTCACAACATCTGCAATATCGAGATTGTTGAACAAAACGGTGATCAGGTGACAGTTCGCTTTAACTGGAACACGTTGAGTTTCCGTTACAAGACCAACTACAACTACTTTGGCATGTCACGTTATGTGATCGATTTTTCAGGTGAGAAACCACAGATTTTAAGCAAATACGTGGTGCTGAAAAACGATTACATCAATCAGGTCATTGATATTTACCACCTCTAAAATTTGCCACTACGTCTTCAGCCAAATGGACAGTTGGCTGAAGCAGGTCATCTGTTTTAAATATTTATAGGATTCTAGCCATGTCAAACCTTAATGTTGCACTTCAATTTGAAGATGGCGTTACACGTTTTATCAGCGTTGCTCAAGGTGAAACCTTATCTGATGCTGCGTACCGTCAAAAAATCAATATTCCTCTGGACTGCCGTGATGGTGCTTGTGGAACATGCCGTGCTTTTTGCGAGTCAGGTTCGTTTGACATGCCTGAAGAAACCTATATTGAAGATGCATTAACCCCTGAAGAAGCAGCTGAAGGCTACATTTTGGCCTGCCAGTGTAAACCGACTTCAGATGCAGTTTTCCAGATTCAGGCCTCTTCAGAAGTCTGCAAAACTGAAATTCATGAATTCCAGGGTACTTTGGCGCGTGTCGAAAACCTGTCTGACTCGACCATTACTTTTGACATCCAGTTAGATGAAGGTCAACCAGACATTCACTTCCTTGCTGGTCAATATGTGAATGTAGGAATTCCGGGCACGACCGAAACCCGTTCATATTCATTCAGCTCAAAACCGAGTGACCGTTTGACCGGTTTCGTAGTACGTAACGTACCGAACGGCAAAATGAGTGAATTCTTAAGTAAAAATGCCAAAGCTGGTGACAAAATGACTTTCACCGGTCCATTTGGTAGCTTCTACCTGCGCCCTGTGACCCGTCCTGTCTTGATGCTGGCGGGTGGTACAGGTATTGCACCATTCATGTCAATGCTACAAGTACTGGAAGAAAAAGGTTCAGAACATCCAGTGCGTTTAGTATTTGGTGTGACCAATGATTTCGACTTGGTAGCGATTGAAAAACTGAACGAACTGCAAGACAAATTCCCATGGTTCGAATACCGCACAGTGGTTGCTAACCCGGAATCTGCACATGAGCGTAAAGGCTATGTGACCGGTCATATCGAAAATGAATGGCTGAATGACGGTGATGTAGATGTCTACCTGTGTGGTCCAGTACCAATGGTAGAAGCGGTTCGCGGCTGGTTAGATGCTGAAGGCGTTAAACCTGCAAGCTTCCTGTTTGAAAAATTCTCTGCCAACTAAGAGAGGGAATTTGTTCAATGTCTAACCGTCAAAGATTTGAAAATAAAGTTGTAATCGTGACCGGTGCCGCGCAAGGCATCGGTCGCGGTGTCGCGCTGCAAGTGGCGAGCGAAGGTGCTCAAGTCGTTATGGCTGACCTTTCCCCTTATGTGGAAGAAGTTCTGGCTGAAATTGAAGCGACTGGTGGTGATGCGATTACCATCAAAGCCAATCTGGAAACTTTTGCTGGTGCCCAATCAGTCGTTGAAAAAGCCCTAGAAACCTATGGCCGTGTCGATGCGTTAATCAACAACGTGGGTGGCGCGATCTGGATGAAACCTTTCGAGGAATTTTCTGAAGAAGAAATTATCAAGGAAGTGAACCGTTCATTGTTCCCGACCTTGTGGTGCTGCCGTGCAGTTTTGCCAGAAATGATTAAAAATCAGAAAGGTACTATTGTAAACGTATCTTCTATTGCGACACGCGGCATTAACCGTGTGCCATATTCAGCGTCTAAAGGTGGCGTAAATGGCCTGACGGCTTCCCTTGCCTTTGAACATGCCAAAGATGGTATTCGCGTTAACGCAGTGGCAACGGGTGGCACTGAAGCACCACCACGTAAAGTACCGCGCAATGCTAATCCACTAACTGAATCTGAAAAGGAATGGATGCAGCAAGTGGTTGATCAGACCATTGACCGTACGTTTATGGGACGCTACGGTACGATTCAGGAGCAAGTGAATGCGATTGTATTCCTGGCTTCCGATGAATCATCTTATATGACAGGTACCGTGGTACCAGTCGGTGGTGGTGATCAAGGCTAGTCCTGATCATCACGATTTTTAACAGGCTCATGGTTCGACGCAAGGAGGCACATCACCAATGAATACCCTGTTTCAGACATTAAAAAATGATTGGTCAATTTCAGCAACTGTTGCAGGATTCTTAGCAGTGCTGATTTCCTATTCAGGGCCAATGATCATTTTTTTCCAGGCGGCTCAGCAAGCCCAAGTTTCCCCGGACATGATGATTTCATGGATTTGGGGAATTTCTATTGGTGCTGCGCTCGCAGGTATCTTTTTATCAATTAAATACAAAATACCTGTCGTCACCGCCTGGTCTGCGCCCGGAACGGCTTTATTAGTCACGCTGTTTCCCGATATTTCACTCAATGAAGCGGTTGCTGCCTATATCACCTCTGCTGTGGTGATTTTTTTCATTGGGATCACCGGTTATTTCGACAAGTTACTGTCCTGGATTCCTCAGGAAGTGGCTGCCGGGATGATGGCAGGGATTTTACTGCAGTTTGGTTTAGGGCTGTTCACCGCGACCGATACCATGCCCTATATCGTCTTTGGCATGCTGGCGGTATTTTTGCTGGCCAAGCGTTTTAGTCCACGCTATGCCATGGTCTGGGTGCTGATTGCCGGTGTAGTTTTAAGCATGCTACTCGGCAAGATTAACCCGGTCACGGCAAATTTCAGTCTGGCGATTCCGCAATTTATTGCACCGAAATGGACCTGGAGTTCAACCCTGAATCTGGCCCTTCCCCTGATTCTGGTCAGCCTGTCTGGTCAGTTTTTACCGGGAATGGCGATTATCAAACTCAGTGGCTATGACATGCCCGCCAAGCCGATTATTAGTGCAACCAGTATTGCCTCGCTTGCAGTGGCCTGTGTCGGTGGTATTACCATTGTCTTGGCCTCGATCACAGCTGCTTTGTGTCTGGGGAAAGATGCCCACGAGCTGAAAGAAAAGCGTTATATCGCCGGTGTGGCGAATGGGCTTTTTTACATTTTAGGCGGCTTATTTGCCGGCAGCATTGTCATGCTGTTTAGCCTCATGCCCAAAGAGTTGATTGCGGCTTTGGCAGGACTGGCATTACTCGGTGCAATTGCTACCAACATTTCCGTGGCCATGGGTAAAGAGTCGCAACGTGATGCAGCACTGATTACCTTTTTAGCGACTGCTTCCGGCATGCATTTCCTGGGACTGAGTTCAGTCTTTTGGGGAATTTGCATTGGCCTGGTCGCACATTTTCTGCTGTCACAGAAAAACCGTAACGCAGTTCCGGTTACAGCATCAGATTCAAAACGAGTTTAAAGACATCCATCAGTTTAGGATATGTAAGGACCAGATTATGATAGATAAAAGTTCATTATCATTGAAAGAAGCACTCTCCCAGATCAAGGACGGTTCTACCATTATGATCGGTGGTTTCGGTACAGCAGGTCAGCCTGCTGAACTGATTGATGGTCTGATCGAATTGGGTATTAAAGACCTGATTATTGTCAACAACAATGCCGGTAATGGCGACTATGGTCTGGCGAAACTGCTTAAAGCTGGTGCTGTTCGTAAAATCATTTGCTCTTTCCCGCGTCAGTCTGACTCGTGGGTATTTGACGAGTTATATCGTGCAGGCAAGATTGAACTGGAATTGGTGCCGCAAGGTAATCTGGCTTGCCGTATTCAGGCGGCAGGTATGGGCTTGGGTCCAATCTATACGCCTACCGGTTTTGGTACTTTGCTGGCTGAAGGCAAACCGACCATGAACTACGAAGGTAAAGACTACGTTTTAGAAAATCCAATTAAAGCTGACTTTGCCTTGATAAAAGCTTCTAAAGGCGATCGTTGGGGCAATCTGGTCTACCGTAAATCTGCGCGTAACTTCGGCCCGATTATGGCGATGGCAGCAGATGTGACCATCGCTCAAGTTTCTGGAGTGGTTGAACTGGGTGCACTGGATCCAGAGCACATCATCACCCCGGGAATTTTTGTTCAACACGTTGTTCAAGTTAAACCTGCACAATAATTGGCATCGGAGATAAATAATGAGCTATAGCAAACTGACCCGTGACCAGATCGCTGAACGTGTGGCACAAGATATTCCTGATGGCGCTTATGTGAACCTCGGTATTGGTTTACCGACCAAGATTTCCAGCTACCTGCCAAGCGATAAAGACGTCTTCCTGCATTCTGAAAATGGCCTGTTGGCTTTCGGTCCTCCTCCTGCTGAAGAAGACCGCGATCCTGAGCTGATTAATGCTGGTAAAGAATTCGTAACTTTACTTGAAGGCGGTTCATTCTTCCATCATGGTGATTCTTTCGCGATGATGCGTGGCGGTCACTTAGACATCGCCGTACTGGGCGCGTTCCAGGTCGCTGAAAATGGTGACTTGGCTAACTGGCATACCGGTGCACCGGATGCAATTCCAGCGGTGGGCGGTGCCATGGATCTGGCTGTGGGCGCGAAGAAAGTCTTTATTACGACTGACCACGTGACCAAAAAAGGCGAGCCAAAAATCGTGGCTGAACTGACGTATCCGGCTACTGGCTTGAAATGTGTGGATCGTATTTACACCGACCTGTGTGTGATTGATGTGACACCTGAAGGTATGAAAGTGATTGAGAAAGTTGAAGGTCTGTCATTTGAAGAATTGCAGTCATTGACTGGTGCCAAACTGATTGATGCGACTCAATCAAATTAAGGGGAAGTCCCTTCTTTCTTGCACTTAGTTTTAAAAGCAGTGCTTTAAAACATGTTCAGGAGGGATTTAGGGAGGATTTGAGGAATAAAACTACTTCATTAAATCCCTCCCAACCTCCCTTTAAAAAGGGAGGAGTTTTCTTCTTTTAATTATGTGAGCAAATACACAATGAAAAACGCATATATTATCGATGCCATCCGTACCCCATTCGGCCGTTATGCCGGTGGTCTCGCGCCTGTCCGTGCCGATGACCTGGGTGCACTTCCAATCAAAGCTTTAATGGAACGCAATCCATCAGTGAACTGGGAACAGGTTGATGATGTGATTTATGGCTGTGCCAACCAGGCCGGTGAAGATAACCGTAACGTCGGTCGCATGTCTTCGCTGCTTGCAGGCCTGCCTTATCAGGTTCCAGCAACGACCGTGAACCGTCTGTGTGGTTCATCAATGGATGCAATCGCAATGGCAGCACGTGCGATTAAAGCCGGTGAAGCCAATCTGATCATTGCCGGCGGTGTAGAAAGCATGTCGCGTGCCCCATTCGTGATGGGCAAGTCAGAAACGGCGTATGGCCGTAGCCAAAAGATTGAAGACACCACCATGGGCTGGCGTTTCATCAACCCGAAACTGAAAGAAATGTACGGCGTGGAAACCATGCCACAAACTGCTGAAAATCTGGCGGAGCAGTTCAATATCAACCGTGAAGATCAGGACAAGTTTGCCCTGACCAGCCAGCAACGTACCGCAGCAGCGCAGGCCAAAGGTTTCTATAAAAATGAAATCATTCCTGTGGTGATTCCGCAGCGTAAAGGCGATCCGGTGGTTGTCGATACTGATGAACATCCACGTGCCTCTACCACAGCAGAAGCATTGGCAAAACTGAAACCTGTGGTGAAAGCAGACGGGACAGTAACGGCGGGTAATGCTTCTGGTATTAACGATGGTGCGGCTGCTCTTTTAATCGCATCTGATGAAGCGGTTGCTCAGCATGGTTTAAAACCACGTGCCAAAATTATTGGCTCAACGGTTGTGGGTGTTGAACCACGTATCATGGGTTTTGGTCCAGCACTTGCCATCAAGAAATTACTGGCGCAAACCGGTCTGACTTTAGAGCAGATGGACGTGATCGAGCTGAATGAAGCTTTTGCTGCTCAGGCACTGGCATGTACCCGTGACTTGGGTATCGAAGACGGTTCAGAGAAAGTCAATCCAAATGGTGGTGCGATTGCTTTGGGTCATCCACTCGGTGCTTCAGGTGCGCGTTTAGTGACGACTGCACTCAACCAACTTGAACAAACTGGTGGTCAATACGGTCTTTGCTCAATGTGTATTGGTGTCGGTCAAGGCATCGCTTTGATTATTGAACGTGTTTAATCCTCATTAAAAGTCCCCCTTCTTGCGCTTCAGCTTAAAGCAATGCTTAAGCCTTGCTCAGGGGGATTTAGGGGAGTTTATAAGATTAAGGATTTTAAAAATGCCAACATTTACATCCAACGATGCCCAGATCAATTACCAGACCTTTGGTGATGCATCTAAGCCAGCCCTGGTTTTTTCTAACTCACTGGGCACCAAATTCAGCATGTGGCAACCACAAATTGAATTTTTCCAGAAAGATTATTTTGTCATCTGCTATGACACCCGTGGTCATGGGGCTTCCTCTGCACCGCAAGGTCCGTATAGCATTGATCAACTTGGTCAAGATGTGGTGAATCTGCTTGATCATTTAAACATTGAAAAAGCAGCTTTCTGCGGTATTTCAATGGCCGGTTTGACAGGTCAATGGTTGGCGATTAACCGTCCAGAACGCTTTAATCAGGTGGTGGTATGCAATACCGCAGCAAAAATCGGTCAGGAACAGGCCTGGAATGACCGTGCTGCACTGGTTCGTGAACAAGGTTTACAACCGATTGCGTCTACTGCAGCATCACGCTGGTTTACTGAACCCTTTATTCAAAGCAACGCAACAGTGGTGAATAACCTTCAAAACGACCTTGGGGCTGGCAGCCCGGAAGGTTATGCAAGCTGTTGTGAAGCTTTGGCTAAAGCGGATGTTCGTGAACAACTGCAAGACATTACTGTGCCTGTCTTAGTGGTTGCAGGTCAGCAAGACCCTGTAACGACTGTAGCTGATGGTCAGTATATGGTTGATCGTATTGCCAACAGCCAACTATTTGAAATCAATGCTTCGCATATTTCAAATATCGAACAACCTGAAGCTTTTAATCAGGCGGTGCAAAAATTTATTGCAGCTTAAAAAGCGCATCGTAATAATCGAAAAGCCACTGTTCATCAGTGGCTTTTTTGAGATCAAATTAAATAAAAATTAGGCCCAAATCACCAGTATGGCTGCAATCACCACCAGTACCAGTCCCCAATGTTCAGCCTTGGCCAGTTTATCTTTAAAGAAATACGCCGAGATCAGCATACTAAATAAAATCTCGATCTGACCTAAGGTTTTAACCACCGGCACACTCATCATGCTCATAGCGGTAAACCAACCAAGGGATGCCATAAAACTGCACACACTCACTTTAAAAGTTAAGCCCAGACGCTGCCACATGGCCACTAAAGTCTGGCGACTGAATAGGCTGAGGTAAATCAGCATACTAATACACTGAAAACTGATCACCATTAACAACACCCAGGCCGCACGATGCAAGGTTGGTAAAGTGGTTAATTCCAGACTGGCTTCGCGTACCAGAAGTGAGGTGATGGCAAAACTTAAACCGCTTCCGATGCCAATAGCCAGTGTTCTGGTTGAAAACCCGCTGACCTGTTGGCCTTTACTCAATAAAAATACCGCATATCCGCCCAGCGCCACACCAATCCAGGCCAAAAATGACAAATGATCTGCTAATAAGGTCACACCAATAATGGCGGCTAAAATGGCTTCACTTTTCGCCAGCCCCACCCCAACCGCGTAATTTTTTTGCTTGAACAGTTGCACCATCAGTGCCGTAGCTAAAATCTGGCTGCAACCTGCAATCACTACATAGACCCAGAACTTGGGCGTGAAGTGAACCACACTTTCAACTGGCTTGAAATAATACAGGCTGCTCAGGTAAAGCGCAGCGAATGGCAAACCGAAAATAAAGCGTGCCAGGGTGACTCCCCAGACATCGACCGTGGTGCTGAGCTGTTTTTGAAAGGCATTACGCCAAGCCTGCATAAATGCAGCCATTAAAGTGAAAAAAATCCAGCTGAATGCCATCTATTGAGTGCTATTACAACAAAAGTGAAATAATTCTATGCCTTAACAAAAGCGCTGACTAATTAAAAATAGGATGCTGGCCGATAGCAGAAAGTTTGGATTACTTTCTAAATTCACTCACTAATTTGGCAAGTTGCTCCATTCCATCAAAGGTGGTTGGAATCTTGTCATCAGATGAAACTAGCGGTGAAAAGATAATATTTTCAAATTTCTCAAAGCCTGCTGCATTTTTCTTATGCAGTTTTTCTGAATCTTCAGCATAGTTATGGATGAACTGACACAGTGCCATGCGAAGTTCTAGCTGCATCATTTGAGATTGGACTGCTCTTTTGTCTTGTAAAGAAATTTTTAAAAGATATAACGTAATTAAAATTAAAGTAATGAAGGGAATAGAAATAAACCACATACCAGTAGGTAGCTTTCCATCAAAATAGAAAAATGCTCCAATTAATGCACCTAATTCCACAAAAGGTATAGAAAACATTGTTGCTGCAACAAAGCTATAAGTACCTTTTGCATTATCTAACTCTATTTTTTTCTGATCATAAAGCTCTTTAAAACCTTTATTGAGCAAAACGAAATCATAAGTTTGTTTATTTTTTTCAAGACGCTTTTCTAATTCTGATACTTCACTTTTTTTAGATTCAAATGTACTAGTCCAAGCATCAATTTTTTCTATATTTCTGTGATTAGACTCTAAATATTCAATATATTTTGAAAAATGATCAGGTGTTAAAGTTTCAATTATTTTTTGAAAATTTGGATTAGAATAAACTTTACTTAACAGTTTAAATGGCAATTTATCTATAAAAGAAAAAATATAATTTACTTCAGGACTGAATTTATTTGCATTATTTTCAATAAAATCAAAAAAGGATTTTTGAAAAGAGTATCTATAATCTTTCCTAAACATTACTTCTTTATAATATGCATAGATTAATAAATTTATATACTCTAGCTTTATTCGATCCGAATATTCAAAATGATGCCCTAATTCCCCATACTCATTATCAAATACCAACTTTAAACTTAAATCATTTCTTTTTTTGATCTCTATACAGTGTTCTTCAAACTCATTTAGCCTTTCATTATCATAAAGATCTATAGGATCTAAATTTTTTAGTAACTCCTTTTCCCACTCATCAATATCTGTCCTTTCTTTAATTTCAGAAATATATTTTTTTAATTGAATGATAACATTGCTAAATGAATTACTAAGAAATGAAAAAGCCATACTAAACCAATTTTTATAATTAAATAATGGTAATTTTCTTATAAATCAAAAACTAAAGCAATATCAATAATCATTAAACTATCTTTGATGGGATATTCATTCACACCTTTTTTACAATTCATCCATATAGAATTTTCAATGAAATTTTTATGATGTTTCTTTATCAGGAAGAAATTTAGGTAGGCATTCTGAACCTTTTTTCGTGTTCATCATCGATAAACATTTTAGGTCGTTCGTTTCCCTACAGGGAGTTTAATGAAACATTTTGAATGTGCCGTCTGCAAGCAACAGCTGTTTTTTTACAAATCAGTTTGTGATCACTGTCTGTCACCGATCGGTTATATCGCTTCGGAAAAAGAGCTATGCGCATTCGAAAAACAGAGTGCTGAGCGATGGGTTCCAATCGCCAAAAACTACCAGCATGCCAGTTATAAACCCTGTCACAATTATGTAAATTATCAGGTATGCAACTGGATGATTCCCAGCGATGAAGATGAGGAATTTTGTGAATCCTGTCAGTTGACCCATGTCATTCCTGATTTGGAAAATTCCGAAAACCTGATTTACTGGTTTCGACTGGAAGAAGCCAAACGTCGATTCCTGTATTTGGCCCAGCGCATGAACATGATGCCACGCCCCAAAAAGTCTGAAGATGATCCATTTGGTCTGCGTTTTGATTTTCTCCTGCCCCAAGAAGATAAGCCTGTTTTAATTGGTCATGCCAATGGGGTCATTACCCTAAATGCAATTGAAGCCGATGTAGTTTATCGGGAAACTACACGTGTAAATATGGGTGAAAACTACCGGACTTTATTAGGTCATTTTCGCCATGAAAGCGGCCATTATTATTTTGCGCTCATGCAACATATGCATCCGGAATTGCTAGATGAATTCCGTCAGTATTTTGGCGATGAGCGGCAAGACTACAGCAAGGCACTTGAACGCCATTATAACGAAGGCGCACCAATCAACTGGCAGGAAAAGTATATCAGTGCTTATGCCACCGCCCATCCCTGGGAAGACTGGGCAGAAACCTGGGCACATTATCTGCATATGATGGAAACACTGGAAACTGCCTACTATGGTGGTATGCGTGTCGAAGGAAATGGCAGCTATCTGGCCAGTATGGATTTTAAAGAATGCCCGATTGGTGGACAGGATTTTGAACATATTCTGGAAAACTGGGTTACCTTGACCTTTAATCTGAATGCCTTAAACCGTTGTATGGGTCTGGAAGATGCCTACCCCTTCAAGCTGAGCGAAGCAGTTAAAGACAAGTTACGATTTATTCACCGGCATGTGCTGGAAAAAGTTTTTAAATAATTTAAAAAGTAATTTTTATAGTAAAAATATAGATGGAATGGGATCAGCAAAGTCTGAAAATATGGATTTTATTGTGTATTTTAAAAATTAATATGATTTAAAGAATCCCTGCTCCTGGCAAACCAAGAGCAGAAAGTCTCCAATGAATCAGTATTGAGTTTGCTACCTGAATATACGATTTAGGATGTGCTTAAATCAGTTCCACAGCAATCGCAGTCGCTTCACCACCACCGATACATAAGGACGCAATCCCTTTCTTGCCGCCAGTACGTTTTAAGGCATGAATCAAGGTCACAATAATACGAGAGCCAGAAGAACCCAATGGATGACCAAGCGCACAAGCACCACCATTAATGTTCACTTTTGCTGGATCAAGTTTAAAGCCATCAATGGCTAACATAGTGACCATGGCGAACGCTTCGTTGATTTCCCAAAGGTCAACATCCTGAGCATCCCAACCGGTTTTTTTCAGGACTTTTTCAATCGCACCAACAGGTGCAATAGTAAATTCTGACGGATGCTGCGAATGGCTGGCATAGGCGAGAATATTAGCTAGCGGTTTTAAGTTACGCTGTGCAGCAATTTCGCTCGAGGTGATCACCAGTGCTGAAGCACCATCTGAAATGGAGCTGGCATTTGCCGCAGTAATGGTGCCGTCTTTTTTGAACGCTGGACGCAGAGTTGGAATTTTGTCAGCCTTGGCATTTAAAGGTTGCTCATCCTGCTCTACTACCACATCACCTTTACGGCTACTGACAGTGACCGGTACGATTTCATCTTTAAAGAAACCTTGCTGCACCGCCGTCACGGCTTTATTTAATGAGCCAATCGCATAAGCATCCTGCTGCTCACGGCTATAGCCTTTTTTATCTGCCATTTCCTGAGCCAAAATCCCCATCGACAGACCTGTTTCAGCATCTTCCAAACCTTCCTGGAACATATGATCCGTCACTTTACCATGTCCCATACGGAATCCGGCCCGTGCCTTGTCCATCAAATATGGTGCGTTCGACATCGACTCCATACCGCCAGCCACCACAATCTCTGCTGAACCGGCTTTGATCGCATCTGCTGCCTGCATCACGGCTTTCATACCAGAACCACAAATTTTATTAATCGTGGTCGCCCCCGTGGAATCCGGTAGACCCGCCTGACGCATGGCCTGACGTGCCGGACCCTGTTTTAAACCAGCAGGAAGAACGCAGCCCATAATCACTTCATCAATATCATTGGCCGACAGACCTGCACGTGCCACTACTTCTTTAATTGCCACAGCACCCAAATCTGGCGCGGTACAGCTTGACAATGAACCTTGAAAACCGCCCATCGCGGTACGTACTGCATCTACAATTACGATCATTTTAGTTTCATCCTTTTTCATCATTGTTATCAACCCTACATAGCCAAAGCACTGTAGGGCTGGTCCTTCGCAATCATTGCGGGTTAAGCCTGTGCGGTAAAATATGCTTCAGGCAATTGCATGACCAGTTCCGCACCGGCCTGAATACGCTGGATTCGTGCACTCAAATCCGGAAGTACTTTGGCCACATAATAGTTGGCCAGTACCAGTTTGTTCTGGAAGTAACTATCGTCTTTGGCTGCGGCGGCTTTGCTAATCCGCGCATACATATAGACAAAGCTGAGCAGCCCAACCGCATGTAAATAATCGACAGCAATCGAATTAGCAAAATCAGGGTTCAGCTTAGACTGCTCGACGATGAATTTGGTGATATCTTCAAGTTGCTGGCAGGCTTCTAATGTCGCCGTTTTAATCGTCAATGAATCATCTAAATTTTGGGCAAATTCACGGATTTCAGCAATATATTCCGCGATATAAGCCCCATTACATTTGGTGGTTTTACGCCCAATCAGGTCAATCGCCTGCACGCCATTGGTGCCTTCATAAATCTGTGAAATACGCAGGTCACGAATACACTGTTCCATGCCCCATTCACGGATATAGCCATGACCACCGAAGCACATTTGCGCTTCCAGTGCAGAATCCAGTGCCTTGTCGGTCAAATAAGCTTTGGCGATTGGCGTTAACAGCGCCACACGGTCAGTCGCTTTACGCACCGCTTCAGGGTCGGTTGAGTATTTGGTAATATCCAGTTGTTGACCTACATACACCGCAAACGCACGTGAAGCTTCATTGTTAGCACGTACATTGAGCAGCATACGGCGTACATCGCCATGGACTAGAATTGAATCGGCTGGTTTTTCTGGAGATTTTGCACCAGTTGATGCACGGCCCTGTAAACGGTCCGTCGCATATTGTGCCGCATTCTGGTAGGAAAATTCTGCTGCACCGATGCCCTGAATCCCCATAGATAAACGTTCGTAGTTCATCATCACGAACATGCCGGCCAGACCTTCATTTTCATTACCAACCATATAGCCCTTGGCGCCGTCAAAGTTCATGACACAGGTCGCCGAGCCTTTAATTCCCATTTTATGTTCGATCGAACCGGCAGCTACTGTATTACGCTCACCCAGTGAACCATCGGCATTGATCAGGAATTTCGGCACAATAAATAATGAAATACCACGTGAACCTGCTGGTGCATTCGGAGTTTTTGCCAGCACCAGATGAATGATATTTTCACTCAGATCATGCTCACCGCTGGTAATAAAAATTTTGGTACCGGTAATATTGTACGAACCATCTTCATTCGGTTCAGCTTTGGTCTTGATAATGCCAAGATCTGTGCCGGAATGTGGTTCAGTCAGACACATGGTGCCTGACCATTCACCCGTATAGAATTTTGGTAAATAGGTTTCTTTCTGTTCCTGTGAGGCGCGGTCACTGATCGCCATACCTGCACCCACAGTGAGTAGTGGATAAAGCATAAAAGATGGGTTGGTGCTCCAGATCATTTCATCCGCCAGAACCGTGAGCATCTTCGGCATATTTTGTCCGCCCCATTCTTCAGGAGCACCCAAGCCTACCCAGCCACCTTCGGCAAACTGTTTAAAGGCTTCCTTGAAACCAGCCGGCGTAGTCACCTCACCGTTTTTAAACTGAGCACCACCTTCTTCATCAGCAGGACGATTCAGGTCAAGAATAACATTCTTGGAAAATTTGGCCATCTCTTCCAGAATTGCATTTGCCGTCGCCATATCTAAATGTGCAAAATTTTCATTACCTTGCCAAAATTGTTCCGCATGGAATACGTCATTTAAAATAAATTCCATGTCTTTTAGCGGCGCATTATAAATCGGCATTTTTAAATTCCTTAAAGGGTGATACTCAATCCTGTTGCCAAATATTTTCTAATTTTCATTAGAATCCAGACAGGCCATTTTAAAATCGTGATATCCAATTCCTGCAGTGTTAAATCTATATCTAGATTCATAAAGTTGCATTGAAAATCACGTCTTCATGTTCAGTATGAGTGACTGAATATGCCAGCTTAATATTGATCTACTTTCCGTACTAAACCCTGATGAATATGGGCTTAAAACAGTCAAAGAATCTAGCTTCGTGCGCTGAAACAATAAAATAATTATACTGAAAATGGAATTTTATTTAGCAAAGTTGATCTCTAGGGTTCAGTTTTCTTGACAATATTTCTGTCTGCTCAGCATCGCTATTTTTATTTGTCAGCAGTTGCTGCATAAATATACAAAATGAGATAAATATCACGACCTTAGTTTTATAGCCATCGCGTGCAAAATTGCATATTCTTGAAAGGTTCTTTTTCGAAAAGTATGGACCAAGAAGATGACGACTGTAAGACAGCAGAACTTCCTTCTTCGTAAAGAGAAGATCCTGAGCATGGCGGAAAGCCTGCTACTGGATAATAATCAGGACATTACCCTGAGTGAGCTGGCCAGTGAACTGGACATCGCAAAAGGAACCATCTACAAACATTTTAAAAGCAAGAACCAGTTATATTTAGAACTGATTATTCTGAATGAAAAAAGAATTCTAGAAATATCAAAAAAGCATAATAACGATATTAAAAATTATGTTTCACAATATATGCTCTATCACATGCTCAATTCAAACCGAACCATCCTGTTGCATGTCATTGAAGAGCGTTTAACCAATAACGAAAAAAATCTGAAAGAGTTATTTCAGGAGCTTTATCGTATTCGTGAAGAACGAATTATCCGGATTAAAGACATCACCCATGATTATCTGGTGGCTTTAGAAAGTGCTATGTCGATTCGCGATTATTTGTCTTATATCTGGACAGTCACCTATGGCGCTTCGCTGTTATTAAATTCGACCAATTACCAAAAAGCGATTGGGTCACGTGAACGTCTGATTAAGCTGTATATTAATCAGGCACTCATGACGCCAGATAAAATCTCATCGGTATGATCACTAGAATAAAAAATGCCTGATTCAATCAGGCATTTTTTATTTGGCTGTATGAGTGCATAAGATCCCTTTCGCAATCTAACTCGACAATGATCAGGCTGCCACAGGCGGGAAACCATATTCGGTTAAAGCTGCAACAATCTCAGATTCACTGGCTGTCGATTCAACTTCAACCAGTTTAGTGGCCACATCAATATTCACAGTGGCATTTTCATCCAGATCTTTAATCGTAGCCGTGACACTGCGCGCGCAGCCACCACAGGTCATGTTTTCAATACGGAATTTCATGTTTAGCTCCATAGGATCGGTTTAAAGTTTATCTGATTCGGCAGACTATATTTAATCTGAGCTGAACTGCAGATCAGGTCAGTGCTGCTCAGGGACGACACCCTGTTCAATCTGTTTTAAAATCTGGCAGTCAGACTGTTCATTGCCGGCACATTGTTCCACCGATTGCTGTAATATCATCAGCATATGCTGCATATCGGCAATTTTCTGTTGTAAAAACTGGATATGTTTTTGTGCCAGCTGTTTAACCTCGCTGCTCTGGCGTGAGCTGTTCAGCCACAGGCCGAGTAATTCTTTCATCTGCTCTGAAGAAAATCCCAGTTCACGTGCATGCTGAATAAAACTTAATGTTTTAATGTCCGCATCACTATAAATCCGATAACCTGTATCACTGCGTTTCGGAGCCGGCAACAAGCCGATTTCTTCATAATATCGGATCATTTTTGCAGAGATGCCGGACCGTTTTGCGGCCTGACCAATATTCATCATACTGACTCCTTAAACTGCACCGGTTGATAAGCTTTTAATCTCAAGGCATTACTAACCACAAACACAGAGGATAGTGCCATCGCGCCTGCGGCAAACATTGGCGATAACAAGATGCCCCAAAATGGATAAAGCACACCTGCAGCAATCGGGATTAACGCAATATTATAGACAAAGGCCCAAAACAGATTCTGTTTGATATTGCGCATGGTTGCCTGACTTAAACCAATGCCTGTAGCCACATGCTGTAAATTGCCTGACATCAACACCACATCGGCTGCTTCAATCGCGACATCGGTACCGGTTCCAATCGCCATACCGACATCGGCCTGGGCCAATGCCGGTGCATCATTGATTCCATCCCCAACAAAAGTGAGCACGCCGTATTGCTGCTGGAGTTGTCGTACTGCATCGACTTTTTCATGCGGCAAAACTTCCGCAATCACCTGATCGATTTTCAACTGTTTGGCGATCGCCTGCGCGGTATGCTGATGATCACCAGTAATCATCGCCACTTTAAGACCTTGGTCATGCAAGGCCTGAATCGCGCTATAAGTAGTTGGTTTAATCGGATCGGCTACTGCAATAATCGCAGCCAGTTTCTGATTAATCGCTACATATAAAGGACTGCGGCCCTGATCACCGAGCTTTTGTGCAGTGTCTCTAAACAGATCGACATTTAAGCCCAAGTCCTGCATCAAACGTTCTGCACCAATATGCAGTTGCTGACCGGACACCTGTGCTTTGACCCCTGCACCAGTAATTGAATCAAAATCCGTCACGTCCATCAGTCCCAGCTCTTGCTCGCGAGCAGCCTGAACAATGGCGTGGGCAATCGGATGTTCTGACTTGGCCTCCACCGAAGCCACCAGCTGTAATACGGTCTGCTGATTAAAATCAGCGGTGACTTCAAAGTCGGTCAGCAATGGTTTTCCTTCAGTCAAGGTTCCAGTTTTATCCAGCGCGACGACTTTGGTTTGCTGCAATAACTGCAATGCTTCGCCCTTACGGAACAACACGCCCAGTTCTGCTGCACGGCCAGTTCCGACCATAATTGAAGTAGGAGTCGCCAGTCCCATCGCACATGGACAGGCAATAATCAGTACGGCGACCGCATTTACCAAGGCGTAGGTCAGATTCGGCTCAGGCCCAAACAGGAACCAGACCATAAAGGTCAAGGCCGCTAGCGCCATAACAGCCGGCACAAACCATAAGGTCACTTTATCGACCACCGCCTGAATCGGCAGTTTTGAGCCTTGTGCCTGTTCTACCATCTGAATAATCTGCGCCAGTACCGAATCTTGGCCGACCTTAGTCGCCTTGATTTGCAAGGTTCCGTTCTGGTTTACCGTACCGCCGACCACCTGATCACCGGCCTGTTTGGCCACAGGTAAAGGTTCACCGCTAATCATCGCTTCGTCGATATAACTTTGCCCGGCAACCACTTCACCATCGACAGCAACTTTTTCACCTGGACGGATTTCAATCAGCATCCCTTGTTGCACATCTGCAATTGCCAGATCAACCCAGTGATCATTCTGTTGTACCCGTGCCGTTTTCGGTTGCAAGCCGACCAGATACTGAATCGCTTCTGAGGTTTTACCTTTGGCTTTGGCTTCCAGATAACGCCCCAGTAAAATCAGCGCGACAATGACGGCGGCCGCTTCAAAGTACACATGTACGGTGGACTGGGGTAACAACTGCGGAAAAAAGGTCGCAATACAGGAAAATCCGTAAGCTGCAATGGTTCCAACAGCCACCAGCGAGTTCATATCTGGTGCCAGACGCAATAAAGCTGGAATACCATGCTGATAAAAACGCCGTCCCGGAATCATCAGCACCAAAGTGGTCAGCACAAACTGCAGATACCAGCTGTTCTGGGTTCCCAACGTATGGGCAATAAAATGATGAAAAGCTGGGATCAGATGTGAACCCATTTCCAGAATAAATACAGGCGCTGTCAGAATGACTGCAAGCCATAAATCTCGTTTCAGTTGTGCCGTTTCATTGGCTTTCTTTTCCTGAAAAGCATAATGGCTATCTGTCGACATATCCCTACCAGATTTTATGGTGGCCTGATAACCGGCTTTCTCCACCGCAGCAATCAAGGCCGGAATCTGGGCATGCGAGGCTTTCACCCAGGCAGTTTCGGTGGCCAGATTGACCTGTGCTTCGCTGACACCTTCTACTTTTAATAAAGCTTTTTCCACACGTGCCACACATGAAGCGCAAGTCATGCCTTCAATAGCCAGTTCAATGCGATCGCTCTGAATATCAAAACCGGCTTTTTGCATGGCTTGAGTCAGCTTGGACAATGGCACAGAATTGATCGCACTCACATGCGCCTTTTCAGTGGCCAGATTCACTTGTGCATCCAGCACGCCCTCCACTTTTTTTAGGGCTTTTTCTACGCGAGCCACACAGGATGCACAGGTCATGCCTTCAATGTTCAAATCAAACTGTTGCGTCGGTACATCGAAACCGGATTTTTCAATTGCTTGAACCAGCGCAGCGGCAGCAATCGGCTGCTGGCTTTTAATAAAAGCTTTTTCAGTCGATAGATTGACAGACGCCTCGACCACGCCTTCAATTTTTTTCAAGGCTTTTTCCACGCGAGCGACACAGGAGGCACAGGTCATACCGCCAATCTGCACCTGCTGCTCATATAAGCGGTTGCTATCTTGTTCTGCCATGCCCATCTCCATGCCTCAACTCACTGTTGAGCTTATAGCTTAAACATTCCCATCATGGTAAGGTCAAGTCTTTCATCTGACTATTTTAAAAATAATGCAGCTGTCTGCTGCGATTTAAAGTCACCCAATAAAAAAGCCCGAAGATGACTTCGGGCTTGTATGCCAGTATTTAAAATATAAAATGCATCAATGTTATTCGGCAGAAATATCTTCAAATAAGATCGAAGACAGGTAACGTTCACCACCGTCTGGCAAAATCACCACAATATTTTTACCAGCATTTTCAGGGCGAGCCGCCAATTGTGCCGCGGCTGCCATAGCCGCGCCACTTGAAATACCGACCAGGATACCTTCCTGAGCCGCCGTTTTACGTGCCCACTCGACTGCATCTGCGCTATTAATGGCAATCACTTCATCAACGAGGTCTAAATCCAGATTACCTGGAATGAAGTTGGCACCAATCCCCTGAATTTTGTGTGGTCCAGGTGTAATGTCTTCACCGCGTTTGGCCTGACCAATAATTGCAGACTCAGCGGGTTCCACCGCCACTGAATATAAAGGCTTATTTTTTACCTTTTCAAAGTAGCGTGAAATACCGGTAATGGTTCCACCCGTTCCGACACCTGCGACCAGAATATCGACATTGCCCGCAGTCGCTTCCCAGATTTCTGGGCCCGTAGTTTCTTCATGAATTTTAGGATTGGCCGGATTTTCAAACTGTTGTGGCAGGTAGTACAGTTCAGGATTTTCATTGACTAGACGTTGTGCTTCTTCAATCGCGCCTTTCATGCCTTTGGCCGGATCAGTCAGTACCAGATTGGCACCCAATGCTTTCACCACCTTACGGCGTTCAATACTCATGCTTGAAGGCATGGTCAAAGTAATGTCATAACCTTTGGCTGCCGCAACAAAAGCCAATGCAATACCGGTATTGCCGCTGGTTGGCTCGACAATATGCATACCGGATTTGAGCTTGCCAGATTTTTCAGCATCATTAATCAACGCTGCACCAATACGACACTTGACTGAAAATGCCGGATTACGGCTTTCAATTTTCGCAAGTACCGTGGCCGGAGCGGAAATCACACGATTAATACGAACAAGCGGTGTATTTCCAATCGCGTCTGCATTATTACTATAAACCGCTATACCTAAATTATTCGGTGTTGGAAAAGCTGAATCTGTACTCATGATGATATCCCTGATGTTATTGGTTTAAGTCGCTTAAACATCATACAAGCATTTTTTTGCTTTGTAGATGTTTGATGAAACTTGCACTTCATTGCACGAATGTGAACTAAAATACTTTCTGCACTATGCAATAAATTTATCTTATCTATCAATATTTAAAATATAATTTTAATTGATAATTCAATTCATTAAAAACCATAAAACTTAACTGTTTTTAGCAAGGTATTACGGGCTAAGACCCGTATAATTAGCGGGCTGTAACTTTATAATGGACATATTGAATGAAAACCGATTTTGAAATCACGACTATGCGCGATTCAGCAGAACAGGTCGTCGGCATTTTAAAATCTCTGGCCAATACCGACCGTCTTCTCATTTTATGTCATCTGTCTCAAGCGGAACTGAATGTTTCAGAAATTGAGGAAATAACTGAGATTAAACAGCCGACTCTTTCCCAACAGCTCATGATGCTGCGTAAAAGCGATGTGGTAGATACCCGACGCGATGGCAAACAGATTTATTATTCAATTAAAGATCAAAATTTGATTGTGGTCTTAAATACCCTTTATCGATTGTATTGCGGCAATCCAGCTAAATAAAGAATCTTTCTTTTTTCAGTCATCAAGATGAATTTCTTTAAACTCTTATTGATGTCGTTTTAAATCATTAAGATCACGATCATAAGTTTTCGAATGATACGTGACTGACCCAGATGATTCATTTTAAACATGAATCATCAAGAAGCTAGATCAGCTAAGACTTCTTAGCAGAATTTGTGCATAATATATCTATATTTGTGATTTAGACCTTTTTATGCCAAATTCCAAGTCTAAACTTCTGCATAAACTGCCTGCCTGGGCATGGTTAAGCCACTATACGCCGGTCAAATTTAAGTCCGATGTGCTAGCCGCCCTGATTGTGGTGGCGATGCTGGTGCCTCAAGGGATGGCCTATGCCATGCTGGCAGGATTGCCGCCGATCATGGGCTTATATGCCAGCATCCTGCCGATGATCATTTATGCGCTGCTCGGTGGGAGTTCGACTTTATCGATTGGCCCGGTAGCCATCATTTCCATGATGACTTTTGCTACGCTCAATCCACTTTTTGAAGTCGGCTCACCAGTCTATATTGAAGCTGCGACTTTATTGGCACTGATGGTCGGGATTATTTCCCTGCTTTTGGGATTATTCCGTTTTGGTTTTCTGATCCAGTTGATCAGTCATCCCGTGATTCAAAGCTTTATTATTGCCTCTGCCTTATTGATTGCGTTTGGGCAGTTAAAGTTTTTGGTCGATCTTCCTTTAAAAGCCAATAACCTTCCGGAGTTTGTCAGCAGTTTGCTGCAATATTTCCCGCTGCTGCACGTGCCGAGCCTGATTTTCGGCCTGTTCTCTATCGGTCTGCTAATCTATTTGCCCAAGTTATTAAAATCTCAGGCTGTACAAAGCCGGATCGGCTCTACAGATTTTCTGGTACGTGCAGTGCCCCTGATTTTGGTGTGTCTGGGGATTGCGGCGATTGTCTTTCTGGATTTAAAGCTTCAGGGTATTAAAACGGTCGGTGCAATTCCTTCCGGTTTTCCGCCCTTGTCCTTTCCACACTGGAACTGGGAACTGGTGATGACCTTGTTACCAGGTGCCAGCATGATCGCCATGATCAGCTTTGTGGAATCCTTGTCGATTGCTCAAGCTACGGCCTTACAGCAACGCAGTCATTTAAACAGTAATCAGGAACTGATCGCGCTCGGTCTGGCCAATATCAGTGCAGGCGTGAGTTCAGCTTTTCCGGTAACGGGCAGCCTGTCGCGGACGGTGGTGAATGCCGATGCCGGTGCCAAATCACCTATGGTCGGTGTTTTATCCTCTATTCTGATTATTTTTGTGAGCCTGTTCTTTACCGGATTTTTTGAAGATCTGCCGCTGACCATTCTGGCCGCGACGATTATTGTTTCCATCTGGAAGCTGGTTAATTTCCAGCCATTTTTTGATGCCTGGCGTTATTCCAAGGCAGATGGCCTTGCCATGTGGATTACCTTTCTCGGCGTTGTTCTGATTGATATTTCCACCGGTTTGATTATTGGAATCGTGTCGACCTTTGTGCTGATGCTATGGCGAATCAGCCGGCCGCATATTGCGGTCGTCGGTCTGGTCGAAGGAACCCAGCATTTTCGCAATATTCAGCGGCATCAGGTCAGTACCTCCGATCGGGTGCTGTCACTGCGGATTGATGAGAATCTGACATTTCTGAATGCCAATAGCTTTAAAGGTTATCTGATCAATGAGATCAGCCTGAATGACCAGCTGCAACATGTGATTATCAACTGTTCCAGCATCAGTGCGATTGATCTGAGTGCCCTGGAAATGCTGGAAGATTTAAATGCAGAACTGGCCAAACTGGATATTCGTCTGCATTTTGCCGAAGTCAAAGGCCCGGTTATGGACAAACTGCAAGCTTCTAAATTGATGACGCATCTGAGCGGGCGCATTTATCTGACCCATTTTCAGGCGATTCAGGATCTGGCGCCAGAGATCTTTGAGCAGCATAAAGATTATATGATTTAAAATAGCAGATACTGGAACTTATGGCCGGAAATTCCGACCGGTCATAAGTGCAGTCTTTTCTGAATTTTCAAATATAATTTGAATTTATCTATTTAACTTTGATATTTATTTCATGAATACAATTTTAAAAGTGGTGATTTATTCATCATTTTAAGAAGTTTTTCTTCAATATAAGCAATGTTTTAAACCCGTTAATTTTAGAATACATCAATAATATCAATATCTTGGTTTTTATATAAAAATATATTTTAAGCCTTGTTTAAATTAAGTATAAAATAGCGCAACTTTTTCCCAAATTTAGCCCTCGTAATTTTCACAAGGCAACCTTATGTTTTCTGCCCTTATGCGCATGAGCTTAGTCTCTCGAATCATCATCGCCATTATTTTAGGTGTGGGTGTGGCTGTGGTATTTCCCGAAGCTACTCCCTCATTAAGCCTATTGGGCGACCTGTTTATTAAAGCCTTGAAGTCTGTTGCACCGATTCTGGTTTTCATTTTAGTTTTAGCTTCTATCGCGAATTTTAAAGTGGGCCAATCCAACGCCGCCATCAAACCGATTATGCTGATGTATGCGGTCGGCATGTTCCTTGCTGCGCTGAGCGCTGTGGTGTCGAGCATCTTATTTCCAAGTACGCTGTTCCTGGATATTGCTGCACAAGCTGAATTACAGCCACCTGGCAGTCTGGTAGAAATCCTGAAGAATTTACTGCTCAGTTTTGTCGCCAACCCGGTTGTTGCAATTGCTGAAGCAAACTTTATTGGCATTCTGGCCTGGTCAGTGGCATTAGGCATCGCTTTCCGTCATGCATCGGATAGCACCAAAACGCTTTTGAATGATGCAGCCTTTGCAGTGAATTATGTGATTCGTTTAGTGATCAGCTTTGCACCTTTGGGTATTTTTGGTCTGGTTGCAGTGACTTTTGCTGAATCTGGTCTGGATACGCTGACCAGTTACGTACATTTACTTGCTGTGTTGCTCGGAACGATGGTTTTCGTTGCACTGGTAATTAATCCGCTTCTGGTTGCCTTAATGACACGCAACAACCCGTATCCACTGGTATTCACTTGCTTGCGCGAAAGTGGCATTACCGCTTTCTTTACCCGTAGTTCGGCAGCCAATATTCCAGTCAATCTGGACTTGGCAAAACGTCTGGGCGTCAAGGAATCAACTTCAAGTATCGCAATTCCTTTGGGTGCTACGATCAACATGGCAGGTGCTTCTGTGACCATTACTGTATTGTCATTGGCGGCTGTAAATACTTTGGGGATTAGCGTCGATTTCAGCACTATGCTCATTCTTTCTGTGGTGGCAACCGTTTCGGCATGTGGCGCTTCAGGTGTTGCAGGCGGTTCATTACTATTGATTCCAGTTGCATGTGGCCTGTTTGGTATTTCTTCGGATATCGCCATGCAAGTGGTCGCCATTGGTATGGTCATCAGCGTATTGCAGGATTCTACTGAAACCGCGCTAAACTCATCGACTGATGTTTTATTTACTGCAGCAGTAGACCGCGCATCAAATTGATTTTATATTGATTAATCAATATGTTTAGCCAATGATGTTGTTATGCCATTACAGCGTTTACCTACCTGGGTACAATTAGGGGCGTTTTTTCTTGCGGTCAATGCCGGCATGATTAACGTCTTGGGTCTGGTGACGGTACTGCACCAGTCTGTTTCACATATGACCGGCAATGTCAGCATGCTGGCTATGGCCCTGCTGAACTGGCAACCAGAACAGATGTTGTATCTCTTTTTGGTCACACTCTGCTATGTCATTGGTTCATCCTATAGCGGACTCATTCTTGGAAATAGTCACTTTCGCTTGGGGCAGCTTTATGGTTACCCTTTAAGCCTGGTGGCTATTTTTATTTTGATCTGCTGGTTATTATTGCCCTATTTCCCGCGTTATGCCTTGTTATGGGCCTGTGTTGCCATGGGTGTGCAAAATGCCATGGTCAGTCATTATAAAGGTGCCATTATTCGCACCACGCATTTATCTGGCGTACTGACCGACCTCGGCTTGGCGATGGGCTACCGTTTGCGCGGTTTAGAGGTGGAATCACGACGCGTGGTTTTGCATCTGCTTATTTTGCTCGGTTTTTTAAGCGGTGGCATTCTTGCCAGCTGGCTATATCCTTATTTAAAATTAAATGCATTCCTGATCCCGGCAGTGCTGAGTCTGGTTCTCAGTCTCACGTATTGGGTGATTTATTTACGTTATCGACATCAACACGACTAATATCTGGACATTCTCATGGTTAAAAATGCATTGCAGGCACAATTGTTAAAGGCAGGATTGGTCGATAATAAAAAAGCCAAAAAACTGTCTAAACAGGCTGTGCATGAAAAACGCACCGGTGACGGTACCGAGGCTGAAATCAAGGCCAAGATTGAACAAGACAAACAGCAAAAAATGGCTAAAGATCAGGCGATTGAGCAAGAGAAAAAAGCAGCTTTGCAGGAAAAAGAACTCAAAGCCGCAATCATGCAAATGATTAATCAGCACAAAATCCGTGATACTGACGGCGATGCGGTCTATCAGTTTATTGATGACAGTAAAGTCAAAAAAGTCTATTTAAACCAGCAAATCTATAATGCACTGGTCGCAGGCAGTTTGGTCATTGCACGTGAAAATGATAGCTATGCGTTTTTGCCTAAAGCTCTGGCAGATCGTATCAATGCGAAAATGCAGGGCTTTATCATTGTGAATAATTCAGAGAAAAATGAAGAAACCACCGATGAAGAAGATCCATATGCAGCTTATGTTATTCCTGATGACTTGATGTGGTAAGCATCGCGATATCATTACTGAAATATCGAAGATCATAAACCGGCGAAGTCGCCGGTTTTTTATTTGTAGGCACTTTTATTGAACGATTTGCACCAATAGATATGTTTTAAAAAGTTATCCAATATTAAAAAATCTGATCCAAACCTATAAACTTGATCTAAATTTTTGATTGAAGAGAAAGATCGTTTGGAACAGTTTAATTTTATTCGGAATATTCAAGAATGGGCAAATCAGTACCCATGGCTGGAAATGCTATCTTCACTGAGTATTGTGATTTTACTGGCGATTCTTGCCAATCTATTTGCCAAACAGATTGTGGTACGCGGAATACGTCAACTGATTTCCAGAATGCCTTTTGCCAATAATCAGATTTTTGCTGAGCATAGCGTAATTCGCCGGATTGCCAATATTGTTCCGGCAGTGGTGATCATGAACGGGATTACCACGGTACCGCATTTATCTGACAAGGTTGAGTCCTTTGTGCAAATGGGTGCACAGGCTTTTATCTTCCTGACGATTGCCCTGGCTCTTGGTGAATTACTGAATATTTTTAACCTGGTCTATCAGCGTAATCCCAAGTCACGTAACAAACCGATTAAAGGTTATTTGCAGCTGGTCAAACTGATTATCTTTATTGTCTGTGGCCTGATGATTCTCGGCACTTTCCTGAAAAAGGATGTCTTTACCTTGCTGGCTGGCTTCGGTGCCATGGCCGCGGTGTTGATGCTGGTCTTTCAAAATACCATTTTGTCGCTGGTGGCGTCGGTTCAGATTTCATCCTATGACATGGTGCGTATTGGCGACTGGATCGAAATGCCCTCGCTGAATGCGGACGGCGATGTCATTGATATGTCATTACATACCATTACGGTACAGAACTTTGATAAAACGGTGACCACCATTCCGACCAATAAACTGGTGACGGATACCTTTAAAAACTGGCGTGGCATGCAGGAAGCCGGTGCGCGCCGAATCAAACGCTCGATTCATATTGATCAAAGCAGCGTGCATTTTATGTCGGCTGAAGAACAGAACAAGCTGAAAAATTTTATTCTGCTCGATCAGTACCTGAATACCAAATCAGAAGAGCTGGAACAATTTAACCTGCAACTGAGTCATCATTCGCAATATAACCAGCGTCGTCTCACCAATCTGGGAACTTTCCGTGCCTATGTAGAATTTTATCTGCAACAGCATTCGGGCATTAGTAAAAATCATTCCCTGATGGTGCGCCAATTGCAGCCGACCAGTGAAGGTTTACCGTTAGAAATTTATGCCTTTACCAATACCACCGCCTGGGTCGAGTATGAAAATATCCAGTCGGATATCATGGATCATCTGCTGGCAATTATTCCGGAATTTGGTTTAAAGGTGTATCAAGCGCCTTCAGGTCTTGATTTAAAAGAGGCATTTACTCAACCGTCTTCTATTATTACTTAAACACAAGTCATCCAATACCAAGCCTGAGGTGTTGCTGCATTCCAGGCTTTTTTATTTGATGAGATGTTTAAAACCTCACTGGCATAAATCTGGCTTTAGTTTAATTTTTATAATCTAAGTTTTAATTGAGTGAATCATTTTATGGCAATTTCACCCAATTACGGGCTTAAAAAAACAGAATCCTTTATAATTCCCGAAAAGCAAAATGCATGATAAGAGTACGATAATGTTTCGATGGCTTGAAAGACTGGTTGACCCCTATCCCACCAAAAATCTGAACCAACCTTTACCGACCAAGTTTTTTCCATTTGTCTGGCAGGCCGCCTATGGAGTCCGCCGTTATTTGCTGATTCTGGTGCTATGTACTGCTGGTGCTGCCAGCTTCGAAGCCTTACTGTATTCAAAAATTGGTGAGCTGGTGAACTGGCTCAGTAAAAGCCAGCCCGATACTTTTTTGGAACAGCATGCCAGCAATTTAACCTTGCTGAGTATTGTTCTTCTGGCCAATATTTTCTTCGCCAGTGCGCAATCCCTGATCAAGCATCAGATTCTGTATAGTAACTTTCCGATGCGTTTACGCTGGCGCTTTCATAATCTACTGATGAAACAAAGCCTGGATTTTTTCCATAATGATTTTGCCGGACGATTATCTGCCAAAGTCATGCAAACCGCTCTGGCAGTGCGCGAATTCTGGGTCATTCTGGGAGACATGCTGGCGTATGTGCTGATTTATTTCATCACCATTAATATTGTTTTAGGTGCAATTTCACCTTTGCTGATCATTCCACTAATGGTCTGGCTAGCCTTGTTTATCTGTGCCGCGTGTTATTTCATTCCGCGTTTGAGCAAAATTTCCAATGCTCAGGCGGATGCCCGTGCTGTTATGACTGGTCGTATCACAGATGCCTATACCAATATTCAGACTGTCAAGCTGTTTGCTCATGCCGGTCGTGAAAGCCAGTATGCCAAGACCTCTATGCAGGAATTTATGGTAACGGTATATAAACAGATGCGTCTGGGTGCCCAATACGAAATCAGTATTTTACTGCTGAGTGTAGTGTTATATGGCGGCGTACTGGGTACTGCGATCTGGTTGTGGATGGAAGGTCAGGCCGAGCTGGGCATTATTGCTGCAACTACAGCAATGGTACTGAAACTGAACAGTATTGCCGAATTTATGATGTGGCAGACCTCTGCCCTGTTTGAAAATGTCGGTACCATTCAGGATGGTATGAAAACTTTAGGCCGCAAAATTGCCATTGAAGATAAACCGGGTGCCAAAGAGCTAAAGCTCAATCACGGTGAAATCAAATTTGAAAATGTCAGCTTTGCCTATAATGATAAAAACGTGATTGATCAGTTTAATCTGACCATTCGCCCGGGTGAAAAAATTGGTATTGTCGGCCGTTCAGGTGCCGGAAAATCTACCCTGATTCAACTGTTGCTGCACTTTTATCATATCAATCAGGGTCGTATCTTAATCGATGGTCAGGATATTGACGATGTGACTCAGGACAGTTTGCGCAAGAACATTGCATTAGTGACTCAAGATACTTCACTGCTACATCGCACTGTCGCTGAAAACATTAAATATGGTCGTCCGGATGCGACTGATGAAGAAATGTTTGAAGCCGTACGTAAAGCCAAAGCGGAAGAGTTTATTCCTAATTTGACTGATTTGCGTGGCAAAAAAGGCTATGAAGCCTATGTCGGTGAACGTGGCGTGAAACTTTCCGGCGGACAGCGTCAGCGAATTGCAATTGCACGTGTATTCCTGAAAGATGCGCCGATTCTGATTCTGGATGAAGCGACCAGTGCGCTGGATTCTGAAGTCGAAGCAGCAATTCAAAACAGTCTGGACGACTTGATGCAAGGTAAAACCGTGATTGCCATTGCTCATCGCCTGTCTACCATTGCCCAGATGGATCGTCTGATTGTGCTGGATCAGGGTCGAATTGCCGAACAAGGCACGCATGATGAACTGGTAGCATTGAATGGCATCTATGCCCAGCTTTGGCAGCGTCAAACGGGCGGCATGTTGATTCAGCAACAGGTCAAAGCATCGAAAAATCTTGATTAATACAAAATCAGCAAGACGATTAAACCGTTGACGATTTGATTGTCTTCAATACTGAACAGGTCTGGGACAAAAGAAAACTTTGCCCAGACCTTTCTTTTTAAAATTTTCTCTACAGATGAACCTTAAGTTGCCATCTATCTGGTATTTTAATGAAATGACATAACTCTCTAGTTCTTAAAGCTCTCTGAAGAAGTCCTGTTCAATGATTAATAAAAACTAGACGAATCGTCCTGTCCTGAGCAAACAGATGCTGGGATGCGACTTGTTCAATAAAATAATTTTAATTTCATCAATAAAATTATGTGGTTTAAATTGATTTTAATGCTGAATTCAGGCTAATCTGCCAGTGGCACAGTCACAATCGCCAAAATTTTGTCCAACAATTTTAATGAAAAATTTGGCGGCTTCATGCCAATATCTATTTATAAATAAAAAAATTTGAATGAGTGCAACGGATCGCGCATGAAAACAATTGCTCCACGCCAAGACCAAGGAATTCCAGGTGTTTACGGTCTCCTGCTTCTCGATGTCATTTCCCGTTGGGGTTATAATAATGAGTCGCTTTTCCAACCTTTTGGCCTGACCAGTGAACAGTTGGCAGATCCTGATTTTCGTATTCCAACCCCTGTCGCCAACGAACTGGTCAAATATGCCCTGAAACTGACCGGAGAGCCGACCTTGGGTTATCATCTCGGCACACAGATGCGGATCTCGATTCATGGCTTTATCGGCTATGCCATTATGACGGCGAATAATATTACTGATGCGCTGGTACTGGCGAACCGATTTATTCAACTTCGCTTACCCTTCCTGCAACTATTTTTCTCGACCTTTGGTGCCAAAGCCACGGTACAGCTGCAAACCGATATTCAGCTTGAACCTCTGCGCACCGAAATTTCCATTGCCTTGCTGATTGGACTGATCAGTATGGCCAAGGCCATTACAGGTGTTACTGATGCGACAGGAGAAATCGATTTTGATTTTAAAAAACCGGAAGGTTTTGAACGCTTTATGGCAAAGTTCCCCACCCATCAATTCCGTTTTGAACAACCACATTTAATTCTAAGTTTTGATAAAAGTTACCTGATGAATAAGCTGGTACATGCCGATCCAATTGCCAGCCAGATTGCGATTAACCAGTGTGAAACAGAACTTTCTGCCTTGGGTGAGCGGCACCGGATTGCCATGCGTGTCCGTGATATCTTGACCCATGCCGAGCAACATTATCTGAGTATTGAAAGTGTGGCGGATCGCTTACATATGTCTGACCGCACCTTAAAACGTCAACTGGCGGCTGAAGGCACCTCATTTTCTACCCTTGTTGATGAAGTGCGTTACCGGCATGCTACCTCGTTATTATCCCGGACAGATTTTACCTTGGAACAGATTGCCGATGAATTGGGTTATAGTGATGTGGCCAATTTTAGCCGGGCGTTTAAACGCTGGAGTGGTCGCAGCCCGAGCAACTGGCGCAAAGATCCTTATTTATAAGGGAGCATAAGCCTTTTGTTTTGCTTAAAAAGAATGTATAAAACATGTCAAAAATGATCTTAAGATTTTTAAGGAGTTATCAATGAATCATCCTGCAGAATTAAAGTACGCAAGTACACATGAATGGGTGCGCATTGAGGGTGATCTTGTTGTGACCGGTATTTCCGACCATGCACAGGATGCGTTAGGCGATTTGGTCTATGTCGAAGCACCAGATCTTGATTCACATATCACTGCGGGCGAACAAGCTGGCGTGGTTGAGTCGGTGAAAACCGCTTCAGATATTCATGCGCCTGTGTCGGGTGTGGTGGTAGAAATTAATCCTGACCTTGAAGATGATCCAGATTTCATTAATGATGATCCATACGGCAAAGGCTGGATCTATAAAATTAAGCCAGATAATATCGCAGATGTTGAAAAACTACTTTCAAATACAGAGTATGAAGCCGGGCTTTAATTTTGATTTTGGATAAAAAAATCAGCCTGAGGGCTGATTTTTTTTGTTTTATCTAGGGTGTGTTGACACTTTTAGTTTAAAAAAATAGCGAAGTAGTAAAATCAAATCGCCAAACCCAATTTTACTATTCGCTATGCCTCGTACCATGCTGACAGATCAACACTGGCAAAAGTTGAAAGTTATTCTGCGTAATTTATCCATTCACCACAACTCAAATTTACGCAATTTTATTGAAGCTATTCTCTATAGAATT